>JBEKAD010000257.1:0-7517 GCA_050018435.1 Terriglobia bacterium | reverse complement strand
GACCCTGCGTCTTCTGGCCGTTGGCGCGATGCGCGGCCAGGTTTTCTTCCGTCATTTCTTGCTTGTGAATTAAAGACATCGGAACCTCCTAAGAGCAGTGGACAGTGGATAGTGGTTAGTCAACTGGAGTCAGGAGCCAGGAGTCAGTATGCTGTCTACTGTTCTGAATATGGATTACGCCGACCCCTTGAATAGGTCTGCGCCCTTTCAGCCAGTTGGGGCTGGCCTACCGATAAGTATATCAACGCCTATCGTGTGTGTCAAGTGAAACATGAGTATATATTTCAAGATATATTGATTGTGACAAAAAGTCGGAAATGGTTCCTGCCGGGAAGAGAAAATCTTTTGGGAGGGTAGCTAATTGTGCGAAATCGGCCGGGCTAGGGCGGTGAGCCGGTAGCGCAGAGGTATCCGTCAGCCGACGGATTCCTCTGCGGTTCTTAACATGATAACGTCCACACATGTATTAATACCCGATAGCGAAAAGCCGCGGAGTAATTCCGGTCGGACCGGAATAACTCCGCGCTTGAGTTCTCAATTAATGCCGCCCCAATTTCCTATCGTTGGCTGCCATCAGGCTCATGGCTTAGCCTCACCAAGAATCGCCAATAGGTCCCGACTACCGTGAAGGATACGGATAATTTGCAAAGGGTCGCTCTGGGGATCGTACACGATGATGTAATTCGGAAAGGCTTGGACCGTCCAAAACCGAAGTGGAAGCTGGGTTATCTCCTCGCGGGTCCTACCGCGTAATGGACCTTCGGCTAAGAAGGCGCAAGCGTCGTGAACTGCAACTTCCACACGATTAGCTGCTCGAACGCTATCCGGGGCGATGTAACTCCAAATCTCGAATAGATCGTCAACGGCTTGAGGGGTGAACTGATATCGGCTCATGCCTTGCGCTGTTCGGCCCGCCAAGCACGTTTTCTCTCTTCCATTTGGACGCGCACCTGGTCGGCATCGATCAATTCTCCGCGCTGGGCGGCAGCATACCCCTCATCGATTCTGGCGCGGTTCTCGGCGAGCCACGCGTCCCGGTCGCGGAGCAGCTCCAGCGCCCGTTGGATAACTTCCCCGGAATCCTGGTAGGCGCCGGACCGGAGTGCCTCCGCAATCAGCCGCTCGTGTTCTGGCTGTAAGGTGATGGGCATGGGCATTTCTCCTTCGACACTATCACCGTACTCCTGGTGTTGGCGGCAGTCAAGGTTCAGTGGGAGCCACGGTTTCGCCGCGGCGACCCTTTGTGACCGTGGGCTTTTCGAACGTGGGACGGGAAAAGACCACGGACAGAAAATCACTGTCCGTGGCTACCCCGCCTCGTCCGTAATGCCGTAAAGCTCGTAAACCAGTTCGTCGATCTCCGCGTCGGTGGCGGCGATTTCACGGTCGAGGCGTTCAACTTGCGAGCGGGCAAGCTTGCCGGAATGCTTTTGCTTGGCGGCCTCCGGTACGGGCTGGACTAGCGCCCGCAGGCGCTCATGTCGAGGCCCGCGCCGAATTGGAGGTTGAGTTTCGATAGAGAGCCGCGCACGCACGGGAGGACTTAGGTGGGGCTTTCGGCGCGGTTTGCCCGAAGGCTTATTCCTTCTTAGGTTCGACGGAGGTGTGGACTGAGTTGCCGCTATTTCGCGGCATAACCGCAGCGGTGCCGAGATTCTTGGGAATCTTCAGGTTGCTCATGTCAACTGGTTGTGTGGGGCGATAGCCCTTCGTTACCTCGTTCTTCGTCGGCTGGTATCCCTGCCGGACTCTTTGAATCTTCGCGTCGTCGCTCATACCTTCACCTCATCAAACTCGAAGAATTCGATCCGTTCCAAGTCTTCCATCATTACGAGGACTCCCGATGAGTTTTCAATCAATTCTACCACATCCCCGTTTTCATCGAGCCGGATCAATTTCTCGACATAAAGGTCCCGCTTGTGGGGGAACGACGAAGCAAAAGAGTTTGGCCCGAACAGCCCCGCCATCACTTTGCCGCTTTTGAACGTCAACCACACCCAGTACGCCCTTTGTTTCCGGAATAGGTAGTCCCAAGCGGTAGGGTCGGGGTTCGGAAAGCCGAGGAACTCTCGTAGCCACCGCGCCCTGCCAGATTTGGTGAACCGGACGTATAACGCGCCCAGCGCGCACGGCACAACCAGCAAAATGACCAGCGCCAGCATCGAGAAAAGCACCGGCCGCGTCACAGGCCATCGGTAAAGATAGCTGATATAAAGCAACGGCGACGCGAGCGCGTAAGCCACGCAGCTCAAGGCCAGGCTGTCCAGCACGGTGCTTCCTGTGGAGGCTTCTGCCGTCGGATAGGCCACGCGTTTCACACGCATCAGCACGAAGCCGGGAATGATGAACACTAGCAATACCCATATTTGGCTCAATGACCCTGGCATAGTCCGAATCTCCTCTGGTTTCCCATTGGCATTATTTGCCTTCAGCCTGTCCTTCAATCACCTTGCGCTCCTCATCGGTAATTCCATACAGCTCGTAAACCAGGTTGTCAATCTCCGCGTCGGTGGCGGCAATTTCGCGGTCGACGCGTTCGGCTTGCGAGGGGGCAAGCTTGCCAGAATGCTTTTGCTTGTTCAATTCCAACATTCGGTCAACGACTTCCACCACCTTGTCGCGCCGGGCCTTGTCGGCAGGGTCGGAAAAGTCGATGGGGCGGATGGGGACCTTTTCCATGTATTGATAAATCAGCCGGTAGCGATATTCACCGGCGCGCACGCCAAAAGGGATGCTGATGTTGCTGATTGCAAACCAAAAAAGACGGCTGTTGAGGATGGCCACCAAGTATTTGTCATCAGTCCCGAGACAGTACGCCGTATTGGCAAGATAATTTCCCTTTGTATCCAGGCAGAATCGCGGCCCCTTCGCAATATCGGGAAAGATTATTTTGGGCGAATCAAAGGTTTGGTAATAGGCCACGTCATCCTGGATTTCGTACCATTTGTAACGACCCGGTTTGCGACCAACCTTGTCCGACAAATTCTTCTTAGGGGTTAGCTCCGCTTTCCAATTCGACAGGTGTTCCTTGATTGCGGGATACTTTTCAATTTCAATTCCTCGCCTCGTAAAGATCAGCCAAAGGTCTTTGTTGTGAAATACCCAGCGGCGTATATCCTCTCCCCCGACCAATGGCTTAATCAGTTCAGCACTTCGCGTATCTTTCGCGATCAGGGCCAGCCTCGTCTTATTATCAATCATAAAGGCTTCATTTAAGCCCGTCGTGACACCGCGAAAGAACTGCCGCTGCACATAATCCCCTAACGGCTGCCCTGCCTTCATGATCTTCTGGAAAACTCCCGATTCCGCGTCACTCTTTAATGACCATGCTTCAGTGGTCAGGCGTTGGTGAGGAATCGTGTAAAGCCTGGGTCGGAGATAGGCCTCCAAATTCTCGAAATCGAGTGAGGGAATTCTTGCAACCTCTATTCTCTCAGGCTGCTTCCGCTTGGCGAGAAGTGGAACGCAGACGTAGGTGTCTTTGGCATTCTCGAAAACGGCTAACCCCCCGAAGTCAACGATCCTGAGGGTCGCGGCAGCCTTCTTGAGAAAAGCTCTGAGGGGTTCAGCAAAGTTCGTGCGCAGGAAACTGCTGGATACGATGACGCTGTAATACCCGCCCTCGCGCAATAGGCACAAGCCCTTCTCCATGAAATAGGCGTACAGGTCAGCCACGCCGTGGAACGCGTCGTAATGCCGCTCGAAGTATTCCTTGAACTCCGATATCGATTCCTGCCGAACGTACGGTGGATTCCCAATCACGCAGTCAAACCCGCCCGAGCGCATGACTTGGCCGATGGAGGGGGCTGCAGCGCCGCTCTGCGAGCGGCGATTGGTTTTTGTCGCGGCTATGTCATCATCGCCGCTCGCCGGTGGGGACACCGGCGCTACAGCGGACCAATCAAACGCGTTGATGCGGTCGCGTTCATCTTCCGCGAACAACACGCCCTGGTCATAAATATCCGGGCCGATCAGGGAATTCCCACACTGGATGTTGTATTTCAGTTCCGGCAGGATGTGCTGTTTGGGCGGCAACTGTGATTTCTCGCCCTCCAGCGCTTTGAGGTACAGGCTCATCATGGTGATTTCAACGGCCTGCGGGTCGATATCCACGCCGAACAGGTTATTCCGCAGAATCTTGGCCTTGCGGTAGACGGAGAGGCGCTTCGCGCCATCGGGGTCGGTGTGGACTTCGCGCATGAAGTCGAGTGACGGGTGCGCGTGCCGCACTTCCTGCTCAGGATGGGCGAGATACCACTTCACGTGGTAATCGATCAGGTATTGGAACGCGCCAATCAGAAACGACCCGGAACCACAGGCGGGATCGAGAATGCGAATCTTCTCAATCTGCTTGGGCGATTTGCCCTCAATGGCCTTGCCCACAGTCTCGCGCACGATGTAATCCACAATATAACGCGGCGTGTAATAGACTCCGCCCGCCTTGCGCACTTCCGGCTTTTCTTCCACTTTCACTTGCTTGGGGGTGAGCCGGATGGTGTTGCCAAGGTAGCGCTCGTAAATCGAGCCCAGCAGTTCGACGCCGATCACGTCAAACCGGTAGGGGCTTTCGGGCGGATACAGCCGCTTGATGATGCGCGCCAGCAACTCGGAATCAATCTTGATGGTCTCGGAAAGATGCTCCGGCTTGAAGATTTCGCCGTTGAAGTCCTCATTGACTTTGTGAAAAAGGTCATTCAGCCAGTCGAAGATGTGGAACTTGCCGCCGTGAATTTCCCAGTCTTCCAATACCCTTCGCAATTGGCCGTACTCAAGCACTTTGCGGTCTTCGGCGATGCGGATGAAGACAATCCGGTCCAGCAACCGCTGCACCACTTCGTTCAACTGCCGGGCGCTGAGTTCGGGATTGTTCTTGTGAATGTTCTTGGCGAGTTCTTCCCGCCAGCCCGTCATCTCGTCCAGGAAGACGTCGTCAACCTGTTTTCGCAGCCGTGGCGCCCGGCGGATTTTCGGAAGCAGAGCTTCCAGCGAACCCGCCGCCACCCGCTCACGGGAGAATTCCCAGAGCTTTTCCGCATTCGCCGAGTAATCGGAGTAACGCAGGCTGAGCAGCAGTCCCTCTTCAGGGCGCTTGGGATCGGGCTGGGCGGAGGCGTCGTAAAAGCGCAATTCCTCGAAGTTGGTCAGGATGACGAAGTAAACGCTCTTGGTGTTCCAGACGTAACCCTTGGCTTGTAAAATGTGGCGCGGGGTGTCCAGCGGCTCGGAAGGCGCTTTGGCTTCCACGTAAAACTTGGTCTGCCCGGCGATGCGGAAGTTATAGTCGGGGCGCCCGGTGGCTTCCATGTCGCCCCTTTCCACCAGCACATCCCGGTCGTGGTGCAGCAGGCCCGCCTCGTTCTCCACATCCCATCCCAGCGCCTTGAAGAAAGGCGTGAGGAAGTCCGTGCGCGCCTGGGCCTCAAGATAGTCCTTGGAAGAATAGTGCTGCTGGTCGGCTTCAAACTTTCGGATGAGCTTTTCAAGGTCCGAGAGGAGAGTGGCAATGGACGCAGACAAGAGTCGGCTCCTGGCGTTAACCAGATTTGAGCCAAGAGTTTAATGCCACCCGTCAACGGATTCAAGAGGAGTGAGCATAGCACGGAGCCGTCTTAAAGTTTGCTGGTGTTTCTGGCCCGGCCACCTTCATCTAGCTTCGGGCTGTGACTCTGGTTGGGCGCCGGCGGGGAGGGTGACTCGAAAGGTCGTGCCGCGGTTGACTTCGCTCGAGAAGTCAATCGTGCTGTTGTGGAGTTGCACCACGCGGAACGCCATGGCGAGGCCGACGCCGGTGCCTCCAGGCTTGGTGGTGTAGAAGAGGGAAAAGATTCTTTTCTGCGCATCGGGGGGAATGCCCACGCCGGTATCGCGTATTTCGAGTTCGACGGCGTTGGGCATGGCGTGGGGGGGGTGATCGTCAACTCGCCGCCTTGGGGCATCGCCTGGCAGCCATTCAACACCAAGTTCAGCAGCAAGCGTAGCGTGGACCTCCAAACCAGGTCCGCGCTACGCTTGCTACGCCGCGGTAAATTTCATATCCTCCTTGGAAACATTGTGCGCTATATTTTTTCCGCAAGAATCCCAATTGACGGAGGATTCCACATGTCTCACCTGGCTCGGCGCGATTTCCTGAAAAACCTTTTGGCAGCCTCGTCGGCGGCCTTTATTCCAGCCCGGACGCGCGGCGTCACGGAGACAGCCGCGGCGCTGCGCATCTTCAAGGTGGGCGCCATTTCCGACGGCTTCTCGGATGACTTTGAAGAGGCGCTTAAGCTGATGAAAGGCTATGGCCTCGAGTGGGTGGAGATTCGCCACCTTTGGGGGCGCGTTTACAACACCGAAGCGAGTCCGGAACAGATCCGCCGGATACGAGAGTTGCTGGATCGCTATGGATTTCGCGTTTCGGTGGTCAGCACGGCGCTCTACAAATGCGCGCTGCCCGGTACCAAGCCTTTGGGCAATCCGAAGGATGCCTACCCTTATTCCGAGCAGATGGATTTGCTGAAGCGCGCCGCCGAACGCGCCCACGCCTGGGGCACCGATACGCTGCGGGTCTTCGCCTTTTGGCGCGTCGCGGAGCCGGAGAAGATTGCCGGGCGCGTGGCGGAAGAACTCGAAAAGGCGGCGGCCGTGGCGCGCAGCGCGGGCGTGCGCCTGGCCATCGAGGATGAAGGTGCGTGCAATGTGCGAACCGGACACGAGTTGGCGCAGCTCCTTGCAAGCGTAAAAGCTCCCAACGTGGGCGCGACCTGGGATGTAGGCAATCCCTGGTTCAGCGGGGAGGTTTCCTTTCCCTCGGGATATGAGGTTTTGCCGAAGAACCGCATCTGGCACGTGCATGTGAAAGGGGTAGCTTGCGAGGCCCCCGGAAAGCAATGCCGCAATGCTTTTGCTGACCAGGGCAGCATCGACTTGGCGGGCCAACTCCGCGCCCTACGCCGTGACCACTATACAGGGACGATTTCGCTGGAATGCGAGTACTCCGCCCCTGGTATGTCGCACCTCCAAACTACCCAACGGTCAATGGAAGGATTACTGAAAGTGGCGGCAGAAGCCGCGGCCTAAACCCAATACTGTTCACATAAGGGGTCTGAGGAAATTATTCGTCAATTTGTTCTGGAGAGACCCCCTCACCCACCGCCTTGCGGTCCCCCCTCTCCCCCAAGGGGGAGAGGGAAGAAGAATTCTCGGGAGGGGAGAAGAATTCTTAGTTTTGGTGCTGCACTCATGAGTCTCTCTGCCCCAACAAGGAGACGGTGCTGACCACTGAGAGCTGACCCCTGAAGATTACTGCCCTCTCCCCCTTGGGGGTCAAAGGGAGGTGTTGTTTTGAATTTACTTCCCTCTCCCCCTTCTGATCGTGTCCCACATCTTCTGCTGGACACCGGGGGTGCTGATGCTGCTGATGCCAAATCGAGCCCCAAAGGGGCGAACTACCTCAGCCCAGGCCAACGGCCTGGGTCCGAGAACCCCTACGCACCTTGCCGCAAGCCCTGAAAGGGCGAAATAGCGTTCGAGGA
>JBEKAD010000256.1:0-13638 GCA_050018435.1 Terriglobia bacterium | reverse complement strand
CACGATCACTCCACGTGCCTTCGTCCGCTTCAGCAGGGTGAAATCAGGATCGAGCTTGCGCACGGTTTGCTCCGAATCAGCTTCGACCAAATAATCGAACTGGCTCTTGCCCACGTAACGCGGCGTAATGCCCAGCCCGGTCACCAATTCATCCCACGGTTTGGCGGGCTCCTCCGGCTTAGCAGGAAAATCGAGCTCGATCCAATCACCCTTCCGTTCCGCGGTGAGCAAACCGCTCAGCGTGTGGAAACGCGCCTGCTCGTCCGGCCTGAGCACGCCGGTCTCCCACAAAATGTGCGCGCTGGCCAGGGTCGCGTGCCCACACAACTCCACTTCCACCGTAGGCGTAAGCCAGCGCAGATTGAAGCCGTCCTCCTTCGGCACCAGGAAGGCCGTCTCCGAGAGGTTCATCTCCCGCGCGACATCACGCATCCACGCTTCGGGAGGCGCAGCGGACAGAATGCAAACCGCCGCCGGATTCCCCGCAAACGCCCGGCTGGTAAACGCGTCCACTTGGTATATTGTTTGGCCCATGATTTTGTCCCGTCGCTCCTTCACCGAGAGTTTTGAATCGCTGGCTGCGGGAGGCTTGGCTAGTGTACCGTCCCGCTTAGGATTTTCCAATTGACAGGGGGTGGCGCATACATAGAAGTCAATGTATGCGCCACCCCTGGCAATCTGCGCTGCTGTAAAGAATTAGCCGGGACAGCACACTAGCGGCCACCCTGCAAATGGCTGTCGAAGAAATCCGCTGCGGCATGGTAGGCCGTGAGCCAGTGCTCATGCGTCAGGAAATCGTGTACTTCGTCAGGGAAGACGATTTGCTGAAACTCCACGCCTTGTTTCCGCAGCGCTTCCACAAGTTGCACCATATTGGAGAAGGCCACGTTGCGGTCGTCGTCGCCCTGAATCAACAGCACGGGCGAGCGCCACGTCTTCACATCTGCCAGCGGCGAAGACTCATACGCCACCCGCGCCCATTCCTCGAGCTTCTGGGGATTTTCCGCGCGCAGCGTGTGCGGAACCTCCAAATTCCAGTCGTGTACACCGTGAAAGTCAACTCCGCAGGCGAACAGGTCGGATGCCCGCGCCAGCCCCAGCGCCGTAAGGTAACCCCCGTAGGAGCCGCCCCACAGGCCGATGCGGGCAGGGTCAACATCCGGGCGGGAGCGCAAGTACAAGCCCGCTCCCTGCACGTCGTTGAATTCACTGGCGCCGCTGGGACCGTAGTTCAGCGCTTCGCGGAATTCCATTCCGTAACCAATTCCGCTGCGATAGTTCACGGAGAGCACGATGTATCCACGGCTGGCAAGATATTGATTCAGGGCATAGCAATTGTGGTAATACTGCATGTAATGCCAGCCGAGCAGCATCTGCCGACGCGAGCCCCCGTGGAAGAAAACCACTGCCGGATGTCGTCCACCGGCCCTGGGGATTGAAGGTAGCGCAGGGCTCGCTCTCCAGCCCTGCGGCTTTTCCATTGCCCCTTGGTTCTGAGGAGGAAGAAAAAGCTGGCCGTGCAGTTTCAGCCCATCCGCGGCGGAGAGTATGACCGGCTGCGGCACTACCAACTGCGTGGCGGGAAAATCCTTGGGCATCGACTCCGGGGCAAGGTCGCGCATTGCCCCATCAGCCTCCACCAGGGCGGGCCGCGCCGGCCACCGCGCGTCGGAGCGCAGCAGTGCGATGTGCTGCCCGTCACTCATGACCACCGGCATCCACTCAATCCCTGGCCCGCTCGTCATACGCGTGGGCCGGTTGGCGCCCGCTGGTTCTCTCCACAGGTGCCGCCGGTCGGTGTCATCCTGATTGGAATTGAAAACCACCTCGCGACGATCGGGCGCGAGCGTCACGTTTTCGACTTCAAAATCTCCCGGCGTCATGAGAGTCGCCGTGCCACCGCTCAACGGCACGGAATAGAGATGTGCCCAGCCGTCGCCCTCCCAGGGAAAGATGAGCCGGTCATCCGCCGTCCAAAGCAGTTGCTGTTCCGCCGCCAGAAAACGAAAGACACTTCCCTGCCCCTCGCGCGCTTTCCAAACCTCTCGGCCTACGCCCGTTGCCGCGTCGGCAACGCGAATCGACCAGGGCGGGCCGGCGCGCTGGGGGCCAAACTCTTGCGTTTCGGATGTGGCCGGGAGGCATAGATAGGCAATCTGTTTTCCATCCGGCGCCCACACCGGCTCCTGGTCACGGTCCACACTCGGGTCAAGATATCGCAAACTCTTTTGGGAAAAATCGTAAACCGCAATGAAACTATGGTCCTCGCGCGCACTCACCAGCGCCAGCTTGGAGCCATCCGGAGACCAGCGCAGCCGCTCGGCTTTCCCTCGCGCGTGGATAAGCTGCGCCGGCTTGTCGCTGCCACTGAGCTTTGCCAACCAAACCTGATCCTTGTAAACGAATGCCACGTCATCGCCTTGGGGCGAAACGGCAGGAGAATGCCCTGCCCCCAATTTTCGCGGGGGGCCGCCCGTGAGCGACACCACCCATGCCTCCTGCTCGACGCCTTGCGGGTAGCTGCGCGGATTCGGCGCCTCCCGCAGCATCTCGAAGTCACCCCCGCGCGCATAAACGATGGCGCGGGCGTCGGGTGTCCACGCGAGTTCGGCAATTTCCTGTCCGTCGTCCACGGCGTAGGAAGTCAGCGCTCGAGCCTTGTAATCCGGAGGCGCCGCTACCCAGATATTCCGCACCCCGCGAGCATCGAACACCCACGCGACCATGCCACCCGCCGGCGCCGCCACCAATTCGTTGGGGAACGGCGCGCTCATCACCTGTTCGAGCGTGAACGGTTCCTGCTGCGCCACCGCCAACGCCGAACCGGCCAGCACCGCAAGCAGCAGCAATATCAAATGACCTCGACGGCGCCACTCCATCATGTTCAACTCCCCCAAGATATTCAGATTATACACAGCGAAATAATTTCTCGCGCAATCGGCTGTGGCGGCGCAACGCGAACCAGGGCCGCCCGAGGGCCGAGACCGTAACATCTTGATTCGGGGATGTCAACGCGTCGGCGCGCGGGCTGCCGCCATGTTAGAATCCTCGTCGTTGGAAGGTCCGGGAGCACACAATGATTCCTACAGTCTCACGCCGAGCCCTGACGCTGGCCGCAGTGATGGGTCTCATGGCCATCATGGAGGCGGCGATGTTGCTCTCCGTGCGTCAGGAGTCGCAAACCGCCGACGAAGCCCACAACCTGTTCGCCGGCTACCTCTACTTGACGGCGGGCGACTTTTCGGCCGGTTCCGCCCATCCCCCCTTGGCTAAGGATGTGAGTGCACTGCCCCTCCTTGCCTTCCGGCCGCGTGTCCCACCGATGCCGCGGGGTGAAGCCTTTAGCATCAACCTTCAGGACGGCCGCATCTTTCTTTATTCGAATCGCGCCGAGCCGATGCTTTTCGCGGCGCGCGCCGCCATGACGATGTTCCCTCTGCTGCTGGCCCTCCTGGTCTTTGCGGCAACGCAAGAAATGTTCGGCGCCGCCCCCGCGTTGATCGCCCTGACATTGACTGCGTTTGAACCCAATATTCTTGCCCATGGACCCTTGACGACCAACGACGTGGCACTGGCCGCTTGCCTGTTCGCCGCGGTGTATGCTTTCTGGCGTTACTTCGTGAATCCCACCGCATGGCGTTTGGCCGTGGGCGGTATGGCGGGCGGCTTCACCCTGGCAACCAAGCACTCCGGCCTGATGCTCTTTCCGATCTTGTTTCTGCTGGCCCTGGTGGAATGGCTGATTGCGCCGCGGGCCACCCTTGAGAGCACCCTTGCGCCAGACCGTGCGTGTGGCACGGCCCGGCCGACTACGACCTCCAACGAGCAGGAAAGCCGTGCCGCCGTTTCGCGCCGGCAGCTCGCACTGCGCTTGCTCTTGGCGCTCGTCGCTATAGGCACTCTCTCCGTCGCGGTGCTCTGGGGCTTCTACGCCTTCCGCTATGCGCCCGTGGCGGGCGCCCCGACACCCTCGTTGGCACCCTTGTTGGATGCGGTGCACAGCCGAAGCAAGGCCGCCGCGATCGCCGTGGCAGCGCAATCACATCTGCTACCGATGGGCTATCTGGCAGGATTAGCGCATTTCTACGTCGCCGAGTCGCGCCCCACCTACCTTCTCGGCACACGCTATGTGCACGGAGTGTGGTTCTATTTCCCCACGGCTTTGGGAATTAAATGCACTCTGGGGTTTCTCCTCCTGCTCGCGCTCGCTCCGCTTGGGCTGCGGCGCGTGCGCGAGGGGCGCCGCGAGGTATTGTGGATGCTGATTCCGGCTGCGGTCTTTCTCGCCGCGAGCATGACCTCCAACCTCAATATTGGGGTGCGTTATATCCTTCCGATCTTTCCGTTCCTGAGTGTATTGATGGCCGTGGGGGGCTGGACACTGACGAAGAAGCATCGCGCCTGGGGCCTCGCCGTGGGGGGTTTGGTACTGATCCACGTCGGCTCCTCGTTGCGGGCATTTCCCAACTACCTATCGTATTCCAACGAATTGTGGGGCGGCCCCTCAAAGACTTACCGGGTACTCACAGATTCGAATGTTGACTGGGGCCAGGGCCTACCGGCCGTGAAACGTTACGTCAATGCTCGTGCCGCCACTCCCTGTTGGTTGGCCTATTTTGGGACCGTCGACCCAGCCCAGTATGATATTCCCTGCACGCTGCTCACGGTCTCCTCAGCCGTCATCTGGGGGCGCCCGCTTAGCGAGATTCCACCGGTGATCGAGGGAACCGTACTGGTGAGCGCCACAGAAATGTCGGGGCAGGCTTGGGGGCCCGGGGAACTTAATCCTTACGAACAATTCCGCACGGCGCACCCCGTGGATTGCCTGGCGGGCTCCATTCTCGTTTACCAGGGAAGCTTTCAGGTTCCACTTGCTTCCGCGCTAAGCCGGCTTTGGAAAGTGGTGGCGCTGGCGAACAATGGCAAGTTTGACGCGGCCCTCGCCGAGGCGCGAACGGCAGAGTCGCTCGCCCCGCACTCCGTAGACGTGCAATTTGTCCTGGGGCGTGTGCTCAGGGCCGCGGGACGCAGCGAGGAATCGCGGCGGGCCTTTGAGAATGCCCTTCACCTTGCCCGGACCATACACCCCGAAGCGCAGAGCTACTGGATTCCGATCATTGAAGGGGAGCCGGGCAAACAGTAAGAGTCTGCGCCACAGCCCTCGGCTTACCGTACGTGCGTGACCCGGGTCGGCGTAGCAGGAACGGGCAGGAGCCGTTTAGGGGCCATTTCGACTTCCGCGGCGAGTCCGAAACGCCTACAGATTCAGCGGCGCGAGCAACTCCTCGACGTTGCCTTCATCCACGAGCAGGCTCAACCAGTCGTCGCGCAGGCAATCAATCTCGTCGAAGGCGCGAAACAAACGCATCTTGGCGGCCGCATACATTTCGTTGGAATCCAGATCGCGGCCGCGAGCCTGCCGCCAGGTCTTCAGCGCACGTTCAGAAATAAACACACGCAGGATGAAAGGCGGCTTTTGATCGGGCGTGACGACGAAAATGTAATCGCTGCCCGCGCCCTGCCCTTCCGGGCGGTTTACACGCCGGCTGCTCGCGAAGAAGTACTGATAGGCCGTGCCGGTTTCCGCCGCGTAAACCTTGTAACGACGCGCCATAAGTGATCGGTAGGCAGTAGGCAGTAGGCAGTGGGCAGTGGGCAGTGGGCGGACGGCAGCAATAAGCGTGCAACAAAAAAAGGCAGTTCTATTTGCAGAGTGCGAAGGTTTGAATTACCCACTGCCGTTAAAAATGGCTGTTCCGAAATCTGTCCACTGCCTACTGCCTTTTGCTTACTGCCTTCTGCTTACGGCCCACTGCCTTCTGCCCACTGCCTTCTGCCCACTGCCTACTGCCTTCTGCTTACGGCCTACTTGCCACTCTTGGGGCCCCGCAAGAACGTGACTTGGCCCGAACCCAACACCACGTGCGTGACGTGATCGGGATAGGGCAGGGGTTTACTCAAATCGAAATTGTAGCGCGGCTGCAAGACATTCTGGATCACATAATCCACCAGCCAGCTTGGCACCGTCATGCTGCCCACCACCACGCTTTCAATCTGCACGCGGGCGCCGGCGTTTTCGGATTGGATTTTGGCCGTGGCCGTCACGTGTTGCGTTCCCTTGAGGACCTTCGGTCCCCAATCATTGGGATTGGGATAGGAGCGGGCAAGCGCATCGAAGTCTACATCCGCAGAGGCCGTCGCGTGCTCCGGTTGGATGTTCAGTGAGGGAGTGCGCACGCCCGGGGGAAGAAATTCGCCGGAATGAACTTTCAAATAGGAGTTCGCTTCATACTCGGTAATTATCACAGCCGGGTAGGACGCGGAGGGCTGCGTATCGTTGCTTTCCAGGATTTGCAACTTCGCTTCCAGGGACTTGGATGCCGCCAGGGTAGCTTGGTCAAATGTAGCGCTTCGGCCCTCCAGCGCGGCGCCGAGGACGAGGAGGAACGCGGCCAGCGCGGCTGCCGCAAGGACGCGGGCAAAGGGCTCCCTGGTGCGGCCCGGAATAGGACGGACATTAGCGAGAATTGCTCTGGGACTTTGTTTCAAAGGGTCCTCCCGTCATGGGGTGTGAGCTTACAGGCTCGCGTCAAATGGTTTTCGCAAAACCTTGGAGTTGTAACGCTGAGCTTTAGCTCAGCACGTGCCGACCCTTCGCCCCGCTCAGGGCAGGCTCTAAAGGTCGACGCTACTCGCCGGGACTTGCAAATGGCGCTCGCTGCCTACTGCCTACTGCCTACGCTGGCGGAGCCAGAACCAAACAGGAAAGTTGGAGCGATTCTGAATTGCCCTCGCGGGCGCGTAAACACTGGGCAAAACAAAGGTGACCTAAAATATCCTGCCAGAAAATGTCAGAATCCAACTCCGAAGGTACTACTGCCTTCCTCCCCCCCGACTCCTTCCCACACTCGCCACTCCTTCCGGCGGATTGACCACGAGATGGTCAATCGGCCCGCCCAGGCGAACTTCCGCGAGGCGCGCAGGGGGTTGGGGATCATCTTCGTGCAAGACCCAACGGCGGCGAAGGCGCCGCAAATCAGCGCGCACATTCAGGTTCAGCGCGCCGGCCCAGGCGTACGTGCCGTTGAATTGCAAGCTGGCGCCGCCCAGGTCGAGCACCGTGGTTTTCAGGATGAAGCGGCGATCGCAAATCTCCATCTTCAGCGTGGCAGGAGGAACCGTCACCGGGCCGCGCGCGGGTTCGAGTTTCCCCCAATGCGCCTGCTGCGCCAAGGTTTCGAGGGGATCGAAATCCCCAAAGGAAATATCCCTGACGCGCAACTCCATCTGGCCGGTCAGGTTTTCCGCCAGATCTTCACGCGCCAGGCCCCGCGTCTGGAAGTTTCCGCTCGCGTTCACGGAACCGCGCAGGTCACGCACCGGGCCGGGAAGGCGAGCCGTTAAGGACTGCACGGAGACGCCCGCCAGCGAAGCCCTGGCGGAAAGAAGGGGAGGCGAGAGGGTGAAATCCACGGCGCCTTCCGCCTCGCCGCGGCCGCCATCGGCGCGGAACTTCGCCGTCTTCATGCGAATCGTGCGGCCCGCGAGTTCAAAAGTTCCCTGAAAATCCTTCAGCGTCACGCCGCGATAGCTCAAGGCCGGGGTGGCAAACTGCCCTTCGGCATTCAGGCTTCCCAGTATTTGCGAGGCCGCTTCGCGCCGCGCCGCGAAGGAAGCCAATCCCGGGAGGCGTTCCAGCAGGGGCAGCGGCCGGCGCAGGCCCAGCGCGTCGAACCAAAGCGCGCCCTGTTCCAGGCTTAAGCTGTTCGCCTGGAGGTCAAACTTCCAGGGATTGATCCGCGCGCCGTGATGCACGAGCTTGGCGTTGAAGACACTCGTCCCCAGAACCGCGACCACCGGGTCCGCGGTGATTTGATCGCCGTTGATTTGCAAGCTGGCGCGAGGAAGGTTGAGCGGTTCCGTCAGCCCCGGGATCAACAGACGCACAGCCCGCATTTCCGCGCGGGCGGTCAAGACCGGACGCGCCAGCGGCCAGGCAGCGCCGGCCAGATGAATGGAGGCGGTGGCGGAGCCCGTGGCGTCAAGGCCTTGAAAAGCGTGAAGGCCCAGCCCGCGCCCGAAAGACACCGCGTCGTGCAGCGGGAGGCCTTTGGCCGCCAGCAGCACTTCATACCGCGGTCCCTGATTCGTACGATCAATCGTGCCCAGCGCTGACAGGGTAACGCGGGGAGCCAGGGTGATATGCACGGGCTCCAGAATCGCCCCGTGGTTGTTGATGCGCACGGCAATCTCGGAAAGGGGGTACGAACCCGAAGGTGTCTCCAGGCTGACCTGCCGCGCGCCCACAAAACCGCCATACCGCCGCTCCTTCCAGGGGCCCTGGATGGCCAGCATCGCATCAATCCTGCCCTTCAAATTCCAGGAGCTGGCGTTCGGCCACAAGCGGCGGACGACCGCCAGCACATCCTCCAGGCGCGAGCGCTCGAGCGACATCACCAAGTCCAGTTGCGGGGCGGATGGCAGGTTGTCCACCGCACCGGAAAGGTGCAAGTGCGAATCCGCGAAGAACGCTTCCAGGCTCTCCACCAGCAAACGTTCACGTCCGCGCACCAGCCGGGCGCGAAAGCGGACCGTCCACGGCATGGGATCAGACGGCGGGAGTTCCTCCCAGCGATGGAGTTGCGTAAGGTGAGTTTCTCCCTCCACGGTGAGATCGGGCAAGGATCCGGTCAGGCGGACGTCGGAGTCCATCACCCCATAAACTTGGGGATTGTCGCCGGTGACAACAGGAATCCAATCATAAAGCAAGGCGCCCCGTGCGCGCAGCCGGGCATCGATGGGGCCGCGCAAATCACCTCCCGGCGTCCAGGTGCCATTGGCCTCGACTGGACCGGGAGTGGGAATCGTGAGGTCCGAGCGCACCGGGCTGGCGGTGATTTGGAACTGCACGCGACGCTCAGCAGGATTAACTTGCAAGCGCGCCTGAACGTCCGTCAGGGCAAAAGGCTTTTTGTTAGGGCCGACTTGAAAGTTGATGCGGGCGTCATCCACCTCCAGGTCCAATTGCTCCGCCGCCACGAGAGTTTTTCCCCCCGCGCCGAGGGGCGCAGTCACCCCACTTTGCAATAATAGCTTTCCTACGTTCCATTCCCCGCGGGAGTTCAAAACGATGTTGAAGCTGGGATGGTCCAGGTGCAGGTGGGCAAAATCCATGCGCGAGCGCCACAGGCTGTGCCAGCGAAGGTCGCAATCTATATGGTCGACGCGGGCAAAAGGCTCAGAACCGAAATCGGGATCCTCGTCGACTTCCGCGTTTTCAATGGAGAATCCGGGGCGCGGCAACAAACGGAATGACAAGGCCCCAAACCGAACCGGCCGGTGCAAAGCTTGCTCCAACCCGGCCTGGAGGCGGCGACGATAGCGTTCGGCGCTGAAGTAGGAAGGAACAATCCACGCCGCCAATCCCAGAAGCAGAAGGGCGATCGTAAAATTGCGAGCGTGTCGACGGTTGCGGGAAGGCATCAGCGTACAAAGTTGAGAGTGCGCCGCCAGCGGGTCTTGGTCGGGAAGTGAATGATAATGTCCACGACCTGCGAGATGCGGTCGCTGAGAGAGTTATGAAGGTACTCGTCGTCGGCCGTCTCAAAAGACCAGTAGATCAAGACGGGGCGGCCAATAATCACGCTGCGCGAAACAAACCCCCAAAAGCGGCTATCCCAGCTCTTCTCGCGATTGTCCCCCATCGCGAAATACTTTTCCGGCGGCACAATGAGCTCGCCATCCTTAACCGCGCTGGCAATTTCCGCGTCCCAGGTGGACGTGGCTCCGGCCAAATACTCGGAATCCGCCGGCGGGAAATCGTCGCCGGGGCGAAGCTCATCGGCATAGGCGGGGTCATGGCGAACGTACGGTTCATTCTGGGGCTTCCCATTTACAAAAACCTGCCGGTGGAAGATTCGAATATGGTCACCGGGAACGCCGATCACGCGCTTCACAAAGTGTTCGCCCGGTTCATTCTGCCCTTCGGTAGGTGTGAATTTGAACACCACCACGTCGCCGCGGCGCAATTCCCGATAAGGCAGGAGGTGCGCCAGCTCTCCACCCGGTGGGGCGAAGATGAATTTGTTCACCAGCAGGTGGTCTCCGATCAGAAGCGTATTCTCCATCGAGCCGGTGGGAATCTTGAAGGCCTGGAGGACGAAGGTGGTGCCGAAGATGGCCAGGATGACGGTGACGACCAAGGACTCAAAGGTGTCGCGCGTTGATGACTTCTTGATCATTTCATTCATGCGCTTCGGCCTTCCTCCCGAGCTTTTCCAGAATCCACCGGGCCGCTTCCTGCTCCGCAGCTTTCTTGCTGCCGCCGCGCCCGCGGGCCATAAGATTGTCGCCTGCCAGGACCTCCACCGTAAAGGTTTTTTGATGCTCCGGGCCGCATTCCTCCACCACCCGATATTCGGCCGGAGGGGTTCTCTCCGCTTGCAGATGCTCCTGAAGGGCCGATTTGTAATCGATCGAGAACAGTTCGTCAGCCGCTGCTCCCAGATCTTGAGGGACGATGAAGCAGGCAATGAAATCGCGCGCCGCCTCGATGCCCCCGTCACGATAGAGCGCGGCCACCACCGCTTCCAGCGCATTGACCAGCAGCGCGGGTTTGTCGCGCCCGCCGGTTTTCTCCTCCCCCCGCCCCAGGCGCAAATGCTGGCCCAGATTCAAGCCCCTGGCCACGGAGTATAAGTGAGGCGCCGCCACCAGATGCGCGCGCGCGCGCGTCAGCTTGCCCTCCTCCCAATCTGGAAAGGCATCCGCCAGCATCACGCTGACCACAAACGTCAGCACGGCATCGCCCAGGAACTCCATTTGCTCATTGTCGCGCGGCCGGTCGGCCGACTCTTGCGCAAACGAGGAGTGCGTGAGAGCTTCCAGGAGGAATTGAAGGTTACGAAATTGGTAGCCGACCGTGCTTTGAAATCGTTCGGGGTAATTTTCCGCCATGCTTTTTGGGCGCCGATTCCTCTCGTCGCGGGCGAGGCGATCCTCCAGCCCTGCCCGGCAGATCACCCGGGGCAGCGCCCCTGACAAGGAAACTTAACTTCCGTCTTACCTCCGCCGCTGGCGTAGCGCGGACCTGTTTTGTAGGTCCGCGGCTCTTCCGTGGGTGCGCGACACAAAAGTGGAAGCCGAGATCCCTCAGACGCAGCGCGGGCAGCCTGCCCCGATGAATCGGGGTCTCGCCCGCTGTGGCGCGGGCATCCTGCCCGCGCGTTGCTGTAATCCGACCCCAAGTTCGTTTCCCGCCACTCCAGGCTTTGGGTTTCGTTGTAAGGCGGGAGCGGGACGCTCCCGCCACAGCGGGCGAGACGCCCGCGCTACAGGATTCTCCCCCCAGTCGCCCGGATAGGCCAAAGCCTTTCACTTTTATGTCGCGCACCCCTCTTCCTTGGCCATCGGGGACGAGCCGCGGACCTAAGAAACAGGTCCGCGCTACACCTGCTTGTTCACGCCGCGGGGGCATGACCCCCTAGGGCTTGGCGGGAGCCCCGGATTGTGCCTTCGCCTTTTTCACCAGCTCGATTTGCTGGTCGGCCAATTGTTTCACCAAACCCTGGCCGAGCTCGCTGGCTTTGGTAAAGGCCGCGATAGCATCATCCAACTTCCCTTCCTGCGTGTAGACTGCTCCCATCCGATAGTAGTCGCTCGGATCAGGTCGATCAGTGAGAGTAACAGCTAGTTGGTACTCCTTCTCCGCTTTCGCCAACTCATCCTTGTCCCATCCCATGAGGCCGAGGCTCGCTCGGTCATAGTGAATCAACCCCAAGCTTGCGTGAACGCCGGCAATGGCGCTCGCCTTTCGGCTTGCAAACTGCGCATCATCCATGGTGGGCGGTTTCTTGAGCTGATCAATTCCTTTCAGGGCTTCTCGGCAGTAAGCCTCCGCTTTGTCCAATTGTTGTTCTTGGTCCGATTGATGCTCGTGGAGGAACTGCGCCATGGGGATGACACTAGCCGCTGTCATCAAGCTATCTAGATTGTCTTTCTTTAGGCCCAGGCTTTTCTCGGCGTATTCGACAACCTTTATCGCATCATTCTTCATCTGGTATGAATGTGCCTCATAAGCATATACATAGGTCAGAACTGGGCTCTGCGGGAATTTCTTCACGTAGGCTTCGGCTAGGGCTATACCCTTATCTGGATCAAGCTCCGTTTGCAGCGCCTTGAGATCGGCGGTCTCCTCGGCCGGGACGACCACTTGGCCACTGGCCATGGCCGCCGCTTTGGCGGCAGCCGCCTTTTCCTTCGGGGTGGCGGCGGTGACCGCTTGAATAACCTCGTCTGTGGCTTTGGCTTTGCGCAATCTTTTCTCCACGTCGGGATCCATGCTAAAGTCCACGCCCCGCTTCTTGAGGTCTTGCTTGAGCTGCTCAGCCCCTTCTTTCTTAAGTTCGGTGATAACTTCCTTCTCCGTCATCGGAGTCGGCGCTATCGTCGGCCCCATCGTCGGGACACCTTGCGCCTGAGCAAAAAGGGCGCTGGCCAGAAGCAGCGCTGGCCCCAGTAAGAATACGGATTTAATTTTCATGTCCTATCTCGCTCTCCTAGTAAGTTCAGTTCGCTCGTTCGGGTCGAAGTGATGAGCGTACAAGATTAAGGATGCGGCTGTCAATCGGGCGCGCCAACCTGCCCTTGCCATCGGGCCATTGAGTCATTTTGGATTTTGGATTTTAGATTTTGTGATTTGTGATTTGCGATTTGTGATTTGCGGCGGGCTGGCGCAGAGCGCAGCTCTGCGGCGCACCGACACGACTGAAATCAGGCGAGCCGAGGACCTCATACAGCGCCGCGCTACCTGCTGTGGAGGAACCGCCGAAACTCGCGTCTGGGAACTACATCCCGACCCCTACCTCCCTCGGGTGCACATCGCGCGCCACCTGTTCCGCTTGTGCGTCTTCGGCAACTTCGAGGTCATAGCGAACCTGGAGATTCATCCAGAAAACCGGGGTGCTCTTGAAATAGCGCGCCAGGCGCAGCGCCGTATCCGTGGAGATGGAGCGGCGCTCGTGGACAATCTCCGCAATCCGCGTCACGGGCACGCGTAAGTCCAACGCCAGCTTGTTCATGCTGAGGGCGAGCGGCTTCATGAATTCCTCGCGGAGAATTTCGCCCGGATGTACGGGCCTCAATTTTTTTGCCATCCTGCCCTCCTAATGATAGTCGGTGATTTCGACGCCGTGGGCGGCGCCATCGCGCCATTCAAAGCAAATCCGCCACTGGTCGTTGATCCGAATGCTGTATTGCCCCTCGCGGTTTCCGCGCAGGCGTTCCAGACGGTTGCCGGGCAGCGCCGCCAGAATTCGCAGATCGTTGGCTGCATCGAGCATGTCGAGCTTCCGAAGCGCCGAACGTTCGATGGCGCGGAACTTCCGGCTCGGCTGGCGATGAAAGAGCCTCTCCGTCTCCTCGGACCGAAAGGATTGGATCACCGATATACCGTATAACGCCTAACGTTAGATGTCAATGGGTATGGCGTTCGGGGCGAACTTCCTCGACCGACATCGGCTTGCGGAGCCGGTCCGTTACCGGCGATTCGTTGTGGAATTTTCCTGAGCTTCGCGCGACAGCGGGGAATCGTGCCGCCGTCCGAAGTCTTAAACCCGAGCGTCCGCTCTTTCTCTTCCC
>JBEKAD010000255.1:0-7524 GCA_050018435.1 Terriglobia bacterium | reverse complement strand
TGGGCGACGACTCACCCGCCAAGCCAAACGTCGAGAGCTTAACATGTACCAAATCGGAGGGCCATTCCTAACAACTGCCGTGTTTTGCGAGGAGGAGCGTCAGCAAGAAGGTTTCCTAAGTCTCTTCCGCATTATAGATCGGATCGCGGTTGTTGGAATTGGACCCGTTATGCCGCCAACCCAGCTTGAAATGACATTGGTCGTAATCTTCAGGTCGGGGAGCTTCCGCGGGCGCAACACGATTAACCTGACTCAGTGGTCGCCTTCTGGATTCCCTCTCCCCCTGTTCGACTTTCCGGTCTTCTTCCAAGGCGGCGAGCAGGGAGCAGGTGTGATCGCGAAAGTGGGTTTTGCAGTTCAGGAGATCGGCTTGCACTGGTTTCAAATTTCTCTTGGCGGGCAGCCAGTGACAAATATTCCGCTCACTATCGTATATCAACCGACCGGAGGAGTAACGGCTTAGGTGAGGGAGCTTTGGAACGAGTAGTTGCCGCTGTTGTGTACGTGTTCCGAAACTACTTCAGTCTTGTAAAAGGTGGCCAGCGGTTCCAGCTTGGTTCGAAGCTCGGGCTCGGTCCAATGGCCATTTGAAAATTCGGCCAGTCGGAGCTCTATCTCACCAACCAGTCCCAATGTGCCTTGGTTCGCGGTTCGTGGGATGCCCCAAGCGGCTGGAATGAACCACTCTTCAAACTGGCGAAGGGAGATATCTTCGTCGAGGTAATGACCTAGCCAATCACGAATCTCAAGGTCCATTTCACGCGTCATGACTCATACCCTCAAGTATGTAAAAGTTTCCAAAGACGAGTTGCGGAGGATGTATCGCGACCCAAGTGTTGAGGGCCGGATCAATTCGGGTGAGCTCCGCCCGGAATTGCTGTGGGATGGTCACCCGAGTCCCATCAGGTCCGGTGAACCGTACTGCACTCGAAGCCAGATTCTCTCCTTCTACGACTACAATAATACCAAAATTGCGGTGTGCCATCAGTACAAAAGACCCGACGGCAGAATCGGAGCCTCGGGCCGACTGGATCCCAAGCGTATTATCATGCGAGGCACCGTTTATTATGTCGGAGCATCGTGACGCGCACCATTAGCCTTCACGCTGGCTGTCGATTATCTCGTGTAGCACCCAAGGTATAATTACGAAAACATCTTTGCCGTGACCGCATGGGGGGTAGGGAAAGGCCGTGGCCAAAAACATCGAGAAGGAAATTACCGAGCTGCGCGACAAAGTCCGTTACCACGAGCATCGCTACTACGTGCTCGACGACCCGGAGATCTCCGACTTCGAGTTCGACAAGCTGATGCATCACCTGAAGGAACTCGAACTCCAGCATCCCGAACTCGTCACGCCCGATTCACCGACGCAGCGTGTGGGCGGCGCGCCCGCCGCGGAATTCCCCAAAGTGCGCCACCCGGCGCCCATGCTGAGCCTCGACAACACGTATTCGGTTGACGACCTGCGCGACTTTGACCGCCGCGTGCGCGAGTTGGCGGGTCGTGACCGGGTGGAATACGTGGCGGAATTGAAGTTGGATGGCCTATCCATGGCGCTGACCTATCAGGACGGCGCGCTGGTGCGCGGCGTCACACGCGGTGACGGCGAAGTGGGCGAGGACGTGACCTCTAACATCAGGACTATTCGCTCTGTACCGTTGCGCCTGGAGGAAAAGAAGCTGAAACTGATCGGCCACCCGGCGCGATTTGAAGTGCGCGGTGAAGTCATCATGACCCGCAAGGCGTTCGAGCAGACCAACGCGCAGCGCGAGGCGGCGGGCGAACCCAGATTTGCCAACCCGCGCAACGCCGCCGCGGGCTCCATCCGGCAACTCGACCCGCGCATTGTGGCGGAGCGCAAGCTCGACATGTTCGTTTACTACTTATTGGTGAACGGCGCCGAACTGCCGGGCGAGCATGCGCAGGCGCTCGAAACACTCTCCAATCTAGGGTTCAAGGTGAACCCGCATTGGCGGCTCTGCCCGGCGTTCAACGATCTGTCAGCTTACATCCAGGAGTGGGAATCCCGCCGCGACAGCTTGGATTACGAGATCGACGGAATTGTTATTAAAGTCAATAACACCGGCCTGTGGCAGGAGCTGGGAACCACGGCCAAGTCGCCGCGCTGGGCCGTAGCGTACAAATATCCGGCGCGCCAGGCGACCACACGCGTCATGGACATCCGCGCCCAGGTGGGCCGCACGGGAACGCTCACGCCCGTCGCGGACCTGGAACCTGTGGATGTGGGCGGTGTCACAGTAAGCCACGCGACGCTCCACAACCTGGACGAGATCGAGCGGCTGGGCGTGAAGATTGGCGACACAGTGCTCATCCAGCGCGCGGGAGAAGTGATCCCGCAAGTCGTAAAGGTGGTGAAGCACGCGGAGGACGGGCGCGAGTTCGTGATGCCCAAGAAGTGCCCGGTGTGCGGAGGCGAAGTGCATCGCGCGGAAGGCGAGGTGGCGTACCGCTGCGTCCATACGGCCTGTCCCGCCAAGCTCAAGGAATCGCTTCTCTATTTCGCGGGGCGGCGCGCCATGAATATCGACGGACTGGGCGAGGCGCTGGTGGACCAGCTCGTGGACAAAGGTTTAGTGCATGATGTGGCCGACCTCTACAAGCTGACGCACCAACAGCTCGCCGGTCTCGAGCGCATGGGCGACAAGTCCGCGCAAAACCTTTTGGATGAAATCCTGCGCAGCAGGCAGGCAGAGCTAGCGCGCGTGATCTTTGCCCTGGGCATACGCTTTGTGGGCGAGCGCACCGGGCAGTTGCTGGCCAACCACTTTGGCTCGCTCGATAAACTTGCCAAGGCGACCCGGGAGGAACTGGTTGAAGCGGAAGAAGTGGGACCGCGAGTGGCGGAGGCCATCCAGGAATTCTTCCAGGAAAAGCGCAACCGCGAGGTCATCGAGAAACTACGCGACGCCGGCTTGCAGTTCGAGCAGGAGCAAAGACGCAAGACGGATGGAAAGCTGGCGGGAAAACAATTCGTGCTGACCGGCACGCTGCCCATCTATTCGCGCGATCAGGCCAAACAGATGATTGAAGAGAGCGGGGGGCGCGTGGTCGGTTCCGTCAGCAAGAAGACCGATTACGTGGTGGTGGGCGCCGACCCCGGCTCAAAGCTGGAAAAGGCACGCGCCCTGGGCGTAAAGACCCTCGATGAAGCCGAGTTGCGGAAGTTGCTCGGAAAGTAGAACGCGGCGTTGTGTGGATTTGAATTTCCAGCCCTCGCCCCCTTGGGGGAGAGGGTAGCAAAAATCAAAAACGAATGCGCATGGCTTTAACCTCGAAGGGAGCAAAGGATAGCTCCATCATTCCCCGTGACAACGGGAGCGTTTCATCTGTCCCAACGATTTGACAACTTTCAAACCCGGCAGGCAAAGTGATACGGGCTTCCACGGGATTGAGATCGGCGTTGACGGTGAGCAGCATGATGCCTTTCCCCGAAGGCCGGACCGTCCACTCAATCCCGCGATCGAGGCTGTGGCCGGTGTCGTGATACTCAATCCGCAGGGTCAGTTTCTGCGGCGGGGCAGCGAGTTCCGGCGCCATCTGCGCCAATTCGCCGAGCACCGAGCGAAGGTCGTTCCAGACAGGAGCTGTGGGAGGTACGCTGGCCAAACCCCAGTACAGCAATCCGTCGGCTCCGTGGATGATTGCCTGGTACGCCATCGACTTCAATTCCAGGCGATTCGGGTAGAGGACCATGGTGGGATCCCGGTCCTTTTCCCGCAGGTCCTCCCAGGCGAAAGCCTGGAGCACCATAAACACAGCCCGCGAGGGCCCCGCCACCCGGCGCATCTTGTCGGTGTACTCGCCAACTTGGCTGATGGTCGCATTCAGGAAGTCGCCCTGCCGCCCCGTCGGCCAGAGGGCATACATTTCCCGGATGCCGTAAGGAATTACCGGATAGATATCGGTGGCGATAATTTCCGCTCCGGCGTTGTACTTCCGCAAGGTGCTTTCCAGATTTACCGGAGCGTGATTCAGATAGAGGGGGTGGGCGGGATCGAGGCCCCTCACAAAATCGTGCGTGGCGATGATTTGCTCAGGAGAGACGCGTGGTTTGCGGCTCTTCCACACGTAGGCGGGCTCGTCTTCGGTCTCCCAGAACAGCAGGGCGGGATCGTGGCGGAACTGCTCGACGATCCCGCGAATTCGCGACTCATCCGCGGCGCGGTTCTTTTCGGAAATCGATCCCAGGCTGACCCAAGTGCGCAAATGGTGTTCCCGAGCCCGATCGAAATCCTGACGCGAAGGCGCTACGTGAATGAGGTTGCATCCCGCCTCGCGCGCTTCGCGCCAGGGGTCCGCAACCTTGGGGAGGTCGTAAACCCCCAGCACGAATGGGCGCTGGCCAGCGGGGAAAAGGCCACCCTTCTCACCGCCGGAAACAGCCGTGCCCCCGAACAAGCAGGGCGCAGCCAGATAAGAAAGAAAGTTTCGCCGTAACATTTAGGGAATCAACTCCTCAGCCGCAGTGATCAATCTTGCGCGGTAATCCATCCAGGTCTGAAAGTCCGGCGCGTAGGTGTGGAAGTGCCGGCTGATATCCGTGGCGTTCTCCTGCCCGCGCGTTACAAACGCTACCGCCTTGTCGATGAGCGCCAGCGCCGCTTTCGCGTCCGGCGATGAAGAGGCGCGCGCCGCGCGCCGCAGCATGAGCAGCAATTCGTAATCCTGGCTCCCCTCGCGGGAGGCCTCCCAGCGTTTGGTGGTGACGGGTCCCTGCGGCCCTGGATAGACGACGCCGTACTCGGAATCGTGGCTGGGGATCCAATAGTCTTTCTCTGCATAGACCCAGTAACCGCCACCATTCATCCCGAGTTGAAAGGCGATCCACGGCTTCACGCGATAAAAACCCAGCGGGTCGAGGCCGCGCGCGTCTCCGGACGCCTCGTAATGCCAGAACTGTTTAGCCTGGCTAAACACCGCCGTGAATTCGGCAGGGTGGAGGCAGAACAGCTTCAGGTTCGGACACCAAACATCCACCAACCCGGCGAGTGGAGCTATCACCTCCGGCGATGCTCCACCGGTCGGATTCGCGTACACCTGCATCTGCGGATCGGCAGCCTTAACGCGCTTTACCGCTTCCACGTAGAGATCGACGCGGCGGTCCCCGCCATTCAGGCCCGGCTCGTCTTGCAGATACAGAGCGTAATCCGCATCACTCAGGCCCAATGACCGCATATGATCCCCGTACCAGTGCAATGCCTGGCTGTAGGCGGCATCCCGCGTTGCCTGGTCAGGCGAGCAGCCCGCAGGCCACTTCGGCTCGGCCGAGCCATCAATCATAAAGAACGCGCCGGGCAACCGTGTGATCAATCGATCGGCTGCGGCCGCGTCGCCCGCGGCCACGGTCCCGTCGCAGTTCACACTCACGATAGGTCCCGGGATGTTAAAGACATTGGTGCGGTGCTCCACGGCGTCGCGTATCGTCGCCTCCAGGAGGTGCTCATCGCTGATGGAGGAGAGATAGAGCCAATTGCAATGCTTGTAGCTGAAGCGCTCAGGCAGCCGCACACGCGACACCGTGATCTCCATAGGAATTTCAATGGGGGGCGCAACCCGCTCAAGGATGGAAATCCGAACCGCGGCGGCGTGCTTCCCGGGTTCCAGCGAACGGCTGTGCAAGGTGAGCCAGACTTCGCGGGTTTCAGTAGGCCCCAGCCGAAGCGTTTGATCCCTGCCGAGCAGCGGCAAGGGGTCCTCCTGGGGCTTCCCGGTGGTATCGGGCACGACCATCGGCACATCGCGAAACTGCACAGCGGCCGGAAGCGTGGCGCGCAAAACCAAGGTGAGGGGCCGCGCCGTGACATTGGTGAGCGCCACAGCGGTGGATGCGTATTCGTTCCCCAGCATTCGCACCTGAATCCCACCTTTGGAAATCCCCTCCTCTTCCAAAAGCGTCATGGAATTGTGTTGTGTCCAAGGGTTACGCACGACTTGAACCATGACTGGATCCGGTGGCCGGAGCTTTTCCACGGCTGCCGCCAGAGCCCGGTCGTAATTCGCCTCCGCTTGAGCGGCATCGTAGTCTTCCACTCTGCCGGAGGCGAGAGCGAGTTGGCGTGCCGCGGAAATTCGTGCTTTCAGGTAGGCCGCCAACTCTCCTAGTGCATTGGGCACGGGCAGGTTTAGGTCAGCGTTGACACGATAAGTCGTGCGCTCGATCCGAAGCAGCCCGGAGCCGGGTCCAAACCACTCGGCCGTCACTTCGTAATTTCCTGGTTTCGGGGCGAGTAACTCCCCGGTGACAATCTCGGCGGATTCGGGCTTGAGAAGAGTGACGTGAATTGTGCCATCAGGATCTACGACGCGGAGTGCCACCAACTTCGCTCCCTCCGAGGGCTCCCGGAGGGTGGTAGTGCCCAGGCTCACAGTTACGATTTTTGTTGTGCCTGGCGCGGGCCCCCTGGCCGGGCTCGCGGATGCGCCCGATGGGAAGGGGGGTGGCCCCGGCATGCTACCCTGCAAGCCTGTCCAGAGAATCTTAGCGCCAGGATTCTGCGTTAGGTGGTACGAAATGAGCTTACCGGAACCTCCGGCAACCAGCAGGTGGACATCGTTATCATTCTTCCAACGGCAGAGAATAGGCGAACCCGCGCCGCCGCCCGGCAATTCCCAGGAATCCACGACAGCGCCGCCGGCGTCGACGGCATATAGATTTTTCCCGTTCACACTATCGCCGCGGGTCACTTGGAACAGCGTGGCTTGCCCTTTGCCTTCCAGATCAGCGATGGCGGGGGCAGAGTAGATCCCTCTCCCGTCAAGGTGCACGTTCCATCGCGGCTGGCCATGGGAATCTATGCAGTACACGCGGTTACTCTTGTCGCCGAACAGAACTTCGGGCGCGCCATCGCCATCAATATCGGCCACCGAGGTGGACTGATACGATTGCAGCAGCGACGGGGCGCGCCAGAGCATTTTCCCGGTTTTGGCATCGAGCGCATCAAGACCTTGGAACGCCCCCACGAAGGATGTGGCGACCATCACCACCGATTCCCCGGAACCAAGCGATGCAAGAATGGGCCGCGCCCGGCCGATAGGACTGTCTACTCGCGTATGCCAAAGAACCTGGCCACTGGCGCGAACCGCGTAGAGGTCTTTATCATCTGTTCCGAACACAATCACGGCGCCACCACCACCCTCTATGTCCGCGGCGGCAGCAGGGCTTACTCGAAAGTTTGTGGCCGTAACTTCGAACCGCAAATGACCATTGGAATCGACGGCATAGAGGTGGCCGATCGAATCAGTCATCACAATCTCGTTCACGCCCCTGCCTTCCAAGTCGGCGGCGGTGAGGAGCAGGAAATCGGAGGCTTTGCCCCCTCGCGAATATTTCCAGATGCGGTCGCCATTGCGGCGGAAACAGTAAATCGATCCCTCATTGTCGGCGGCGACGATGCGGGGTTCCTCTCCGCGCCGGAAAATCACCGGGATCGCGTTGGCGGCGGCAGGTAAATCAAGTTGCATGCTGGAAAGCACACGCCCGCCCGGAGCAACCAATCGGATATG
>JBEKAD010000254.1:0-12491 GCA_050018435.1 Terriglobia bacterium | reverse complement strand
ACTGAGTATAGATCACAAGACTATACCATGCAAGGTTAAAGGCCGCCGCTGAAGCCGGCATTCGGTAGTGGGACAATTTGATGTAGAGGCGGCTTTATGCCGCCATTTGGTCCGTCAGTTGACGGATAAACTCGCCGCTACAACATCAAATTGACCCACCACCCGGCATTCCTCGCCCATGAGATGCGCCGGCGAGGAAGTCTTACGGCGCGACCCACGTCACCCGCGGGCGGCCGCTGGAGGGATTCTTGTCAACGAGGACGGGCGTGCGGAAGGCCCGGCTCAACAAATCCGCCTGGAATACATCTTCCGCCTTTCCCTGGCGGAGGCAGTTTCCGCCCTCGAGCAGCACCACATAATCCGCCATCTCCGCCGCCAAATTGAGTTCGTGGGTTACAACGATGCCGACGAAGTTCTCCGATTTGGCAAGCCGGCGGAGGAGGCGGAACATCTCTACTTGGTAGCCGATATCCAGGTTTGCGGTCGGCTCATCGAGCAGGACCAGGCGCGGCCGTTGCGCCAGGGTCCGGGCCAGAACGGCGCGCTGGAATTCTCCGCTGCTCATTTCCATCACGCGGCGGTGAGCAAATTCCTGGAGGCAGGTTTTTTCCAGAGCCCACTCCACCCATCGGTCGTCCTCGGGGCTCTCAAACAGGCTGTGGCCCAGATGCGGATGCCGCCCCTGACGAACAAATTCCTGCACCTCGAACGAAAACAGCAGAATCGTGTCCTGCCGCGCCAAGCCCACTCTTCTGGCGCGCTCGCGGGGAGAAAGGCCGTGCAGGTTTTGGCCGTCCAGAAAAACTCCGCCGGACTTGGGCTTCAAGTGTCCACTCAGAATTTCCAGCAGCGTGGATTTCCCTGACCCGTTGGGCCCGATGATGGCCATCAATTCGCCGGCGCGAGCCTTCAGGCTGATGGGCGAGAGGGCAAATTGCGCAAAGCGGAAAGCGACGGAGTCAGCGATGAGTTCGCCCGCCGCGTGCGCCGTGGGCGGAATCGTGATGGATTGAGGGTCAGTCATACACAAGAGGTGTCAGGTGCCAGGTATCAGAAAAGAACGAAACTCGAAAATCGAAATTCGAAACTCGCCGCGATTTTCGAGTTTCGATTTTTCGAATTTCGGCCTTTCACTTTTGCCTTTTGCGTTTTGCCTTTTGACTTGTTTTCCCCTCCTCCCTGACACCTGAAACCTGATACCTGACACCTAGCCTGAGGTCCGCCGAAGCAGATAGATAAACACCGGAGCGCCCGCGATGGCGGTCACGGCGCCCACGGGCAGTTCCGCGGGAGACACCACCGTGCGCGCCAGCGTGTCGGAGAGCACCAGCATGATGGCGCCGCCAAACGCCGCCGTGGGGATGAGGGTGCGATGGTCGTTGCCCACCAGCATCCGCCCCAGGTGCGGCACCAGCAATCCGAGATAACCAATCGCTCCGCTCACCGAAACGGCTAGGCCCGTCAGCAACGAGGCAAGCAAGTAGACCGCCGTTTCCACGCGCGCCACGTTCACGCCCAAGTGCGCCGCCTCCCCTTCCCCGAGCAGAAGCACATTCAAGTCCTTGGAGAAGGCGTAGAGCACCAGGATCGCCATGATGATGGCAGGGAAAAGAAAACGAATCTGCACGTCCGTGACCACGCTCAGGTCGCCCATAAGCCAGAACGCCATGCCACGCACGTCGCGCGTGGAGAGCAGGGTCAGCACGAAAAGAATGATGGCGGAAAGGAACGACGCCGTCACCACTCCGGCCAGCAAAAGCGTGTAACTCGCGAGGCGCCCCGCGCGCCGCCCGAGGAGGTAAACCCAGGACATCGTCAGCACCGCGCCCCCAAACGCGGTGAGTGGAGTCGCCGAAGCCATCCGTCCGCCAATCCACAGGGCCACAATTGCGCCCAGCGCCGCGCCGCTCGAAATTCCCAGGACGTAGGGGTCCGCCAGGGGATTGCGCAGCAGGGCTTGCAGCCCCGTTCCCGAAACCGCCAGGGCCGCGCCCACCAGCATCGCTAGAAGGATGCGCGGCAGGCGAATGTCCCGCACAATGACGCTCGCTTCCGATCCCGGATGTCCGCCCAGCAATCCCGCCCACACCTCGCCCAGAGAAAGATGCACGCCCCCCAGCGCCAAGGCGCCGAAGTCAATCAGGATGAGCGCCGCGGCCAAGGCCAGCAGAAGGAAGAGAACGTTTTTTCGTGTAGGTGAGAGGGTCATTGCATTGGCTAATTTGGGAATAGTGAATGGTAAATCGTGAATAGTGAATTGTGAATTGTTTAGCGAGGGCTAACCCGTTCAGAGGAGGCAGCGGTGCCCAAGGTTTACTATTCACCATTCACTATTTACTATTCACTATTTACCATTCACCGTTCTCAGAATCCTCGCCACTTCCTCCAGCGCATCGATCAAGCGAGGGCTGGGCCGCATGATGGTTTCAGCGACAAAGTATAAGCGGTGATTTCTTACCGCCGCCAAGTCTCGCCATCCCGGCAACTTTTCAAACTCGTCGAGCCCAGGCGCGAAGGCCTCCGTCTGGGGAAATACAATGACGTCGGGAGCCCTCTTCAGGACTTCCTCCAAACCCATGTGCGGCCATTCACCCTTCAGGTCGTCACTGATGGAAACGCCGCCGGCGCGCTGGATGACATTGGAAATGAACGTTTGGCTTCCCGCCGTGATGAGGGGGCGGTACCAGACCACAAAAAGCACCTTAGGCCGCGGCTGACCTTGCACCTGTTTATCGACGGCCGCCACCCTGACGCGCAGGCTCGCCACCAGCTTCTGGGTGGGCTGATCCCAATCAAGAACGTGTCCCAAATCTTCCAGGGATTGAATCGTGCCTTCCACCGTATGCGCCGTCACGCCATAAAGCGGGATGCCGAGGCGTTCCAGTTGGTCAGCGGTTTCGCGCCGGTTGGCTTCATCGGTACCCAAGACCAGATCGGGCTTCAGCGCCACGATTTTCTCCAGATTGGGATTGAGCATGGCGCCCACATGCGGTAGGGCTCGCGCCTGCGGGGGGAAGTCACAATAATCCGTGTCGCCCACCAACCGGTCCCCAAGCCCTAACGCGTACAAGGTCTCGGTGATGCTGGGGGCAATCGAAACCAGGCGGCGCGGATGATCCGGCAGATTCACCCGGCGGCCTGTCTGGTCCGTCACGACGCGCGCGGAGATCGCACTCGCGGATAACAAGAGCGCCACCGCAAGAGCACCGAGGGACTTCAATTCGGCAAGACCTCTGCCCCCGCCGCCGAACCCGGAGGCCGCCGCAGGGCCGCTTCGGTTTTTCAAAGAAAAGTTCCGCATTCCTCACGCGCCGCAAAAAACAAAAGCTCCGCGAACTCTTGACGAGGGCAGAGCTAATTCCTCCCACTCTTAGCCGTTCAGTCTATGTCGCGAAAATCTGTTTGTCAAACTTCCGCGCCTCGTTAACAATAGGCAATGTTATGAAATCCCCAATCCTCGTAGCATTGCTGATGGTGGGCATTGCCCTGCCTTGGGCCGTGTCAGCGAAGGAAAATAAAAAGACCGAAGAACCTCAACCCCCTGCACCCATCGGGTGGCTCGATCTCCATGGGGGCTCCCGTAATTTTTCGGTTTCCGTGGGCGACTTGCAAAAGGTTACCCGTAATCTGGCCGGCGGAGCGCTGCTCCCCGTTTTCAAGACGAAGGAAAAACATGGCGTCAAGTTGGCCCAAGTGGGGGCGCTCAATTTTGGAACCGGAAGCTCAGAATTGGGATGGGTGGAAGTAAACTCGGCGGACCTGAAGCCCCCGGAATCCTTTCCGTTGGATAGTGAACTATTGCGCTTGCTTGGCGCCCCCTACCTCGACGATTTCACCGCCGCGCACACGGATATTGCCAGATTCCTGGTGCGGCAAGCCCAGGGCCCCCCGGCGCTGCTCTGCTATGTGCTTACGGCGCCACTGTCGATGGCGAAACTCGTCATCTTCACGCCCAGCCAGGGAAAGTTTTTTCCCGGCGCGGCATTGAATATTCCCATTAGTGAAATGCAGGCGGGAATGACTTCCCTGGAAGTCCGCGACCTGGTGGGCGATGGAAGCGATTGCGTGATTACCAAAGAACCCTTCCGCGAGCAAGCGCAAACTTCTGGGACCAACCTGCGCATCAGAAAAATCGCGGACGGCCAGTTTCAGGATTTGTGGCAGGCGCCCATCGAATTTCAAAACCTTTCGCAATACAGCCCCCAAATGCAAATCCTCTAGCCGCCGGAGCAAAACATTGGCGCGCCGGGAACGGTGACCACGGGGGAGGTAACGTTCCGTCCCAGCGGCAGGGGGCAAGAGCCGGTTTGGAAAGGGAAAGTGGAGTTTTTCGTTTTCGGCAGGGAGAAAGCGGTGGATTCCGTTAACATCGAGAAGGCGTGCCCCTGGGATGGCCAGGAATTCGCACCGCTGCGGTGAGTGCCCGGCGCCATTCCTTTGCCGGGCGAGTACGTTATGACCGCTTTGCGTCTGCCCTGCCGACGAACATAAGTAATTTGCTAGCGCAAAGCTGTCTCGCGCAGAGGCGCAGAGACGCGGAGGCGAAAAAACCAGAAAGATTGCGGGGGCTCGGATCGAGTGATTTCGCTGCCCGCCTCTGTTCTTTGTTTATATTGTTTTATCTCTGTTTTTCCCATTGATTATTTCTTGCTCTGCGTCTCTGCGCCTCTGCGCGAGTCCATCAGCGCGCCGGCCGAGCACGCGGAAGCCCCTGAACATGGAGCATGCCCATGGAGGAAAACCTGCTGCCCCTGTTTCCCCTCGAGGTGGTACTCCTTCCGGAAGAACCCCTGCCTCTCCACATCTTTGAAGATCGCTACAAGACGATGATTGGCGAGTGCCTTCAGGCCAGGGCCGCGGGAAAGGGCCAGCAGGAATTTGGAGTGGTCCTGCTGAAAGGGCAAACCGTGAGCACCGTGGGCTGCACCGCGCGCATCATCAACCTGACACGCCAGTATGAAGGCGCTGTCGATTACTTCGAAGACGAGGGCCCGGACGCTCCCAGCGACGAAGCAGCGGAACTTGCCATCGAGCGCTTTCGCGAGGCCATGAGAAAGCTGCGCCACGCCGCGGAAATGCCGGTTCACCTTCCCCGCCCTTACCGCCATCTTTCCTTTCGGCTCGCCGCCGCGCTGCCGCTCGACCATGAATTCAAACAGCAACTCCTGACCCTCCGCAACGAACCGGAGCGCCTCGCCCTGGTCCAGCGTGCCCTGGAGATTCTCATGAATCAGCTTGATCAAGTTCAAGAATCCCAAAGAAAAGCCGGCGGAAACGGCCACGTCCGCCACTGAAAAACCTCGGGACAGGGGTCTCGGGACACGGGTCTCGGGACGTAGGACTCGGGATTCGGGGTTCGTGATTTACCCGGACCCCCAGTCTATCCTAAGCGCTACAGCAGATTGACTCGTGCCTTAACAGAAATCCAATTTTCCGAACGCAACACTCATCTGTTGCTGAGTGGAAGTGTCGCTTCAAACAATGGCGCTGCATTCACTGCCCGCGCGAAGTTCCCCCCTGTCCCGAGACCCGTGTCCCGTGTCCCGAGCCCCTAATTGAGTTAAGCACATTCATTAGCTCGGGCAGGGTTGCGGAAAAAGGGTTTCAGCCCTGCCCTCAACGAAGACGAACTTCAGGGACTCACCATGCTGCGGTTTCTGCTACAATACTTCTCGAATCTGTTGGGGAAGAAACCGATGCCGACTTTGAGCGCGGGGAAGACTGCACCAACTTTCCAACTTGCCACGACCACGGGCGAGCGCCTTTCTTTGCCGCAGGCTCTTGCCGGCGGGCCCGTTTTACTGGCCTTTTTCAAAGTTTCCTGCCCCGTCTGCCAGTTCACATTCCCATTCCTGCAACGTCTCCATGAGCAACTGCGTGAACAAGGCGTGCAAATCTGGGGCGTCGTACAGGACAAGGCACAGGACGGCGCGCGATTTGCCGCCAACTACGGGGTGACATTCCCCATCTTGATCGACGACGCGCCCTACAAGGTTTCCCGAGCTTACAGTCTGACAGACGTGCCGTCGCTCTTCCTCGTTAAGCCGGACGGCCGCATTGAGATTTCCAGCGAAGGCTTCTGCAAATCCGACCTTCTGGCCATCCAGAGGTCCCTGGCTCAATTGCTTTCCGCCACCCCGCCGGCACTTTTCCTTCCGACCGAGAGGATCCCGGAATATAAACCAGGGTGAGGGTCGAAAAACTAGGCTTGGTGCAAGCCTGAGAGCAATCGGGTCATCGAGTCATCGAGTCATCTGGCCATTGAAGGCATCCAATGATCGCACCACTGTACACAGAGCCTTTAAGCCATTAGGCACCTGGGGCGTTAAGGCACTTATATTCAAATGGCTCGATGGCCCGATCACCCGATGGCCAGATCTTCTGTTTCCACCTGTTTTTCGAGCTTCTTGTGTTTGGGTAGCTTCTTTCGCCGGTCCTGGTGGGTTTGCGCCGCGGGAGGCGGACCCACCCGCAATCGCGCCTGGCGCTTGACTTCAATAGTACTTCTGAACGGTTTGGGCTTTCTTGGGCTCATGGCCAAAGTGCCTGGTGGTTAGTGGTTAGTGGCTAGCAGCAAACGACTAACCACTAGCCACTAACCACTGCATTTAAGATTTTGGCGGAAGTGTGTCGGAATCGAACCGACCGGCCCACCATAGGCAGGCCCACAGGATTTGAAGTCCCGGACGGACACCAGCCCGCATGCACTTCCGCCTTGATTCTAGGCAACTCATCCCGCAGCGTCAACTTAGAGTGTTTCGGCTGTTTCGGATGTAGGGGAGGCTGTAGCAGCTTGCGGTATTGTCCGGCACGCCACAAACTTCTTGTTCGCTTGCACATTCATTGCACCCAACCGTTCAATGGCGAGAGCTCACGGCGAAGAAGATCGCCTCGCCGCGACTCGCACCGCAACCGCTTTCATATACCCAACCTGCGGCCGATGAATACGGTGAGGAGTAGTAGCTTTCGAGTACTGGAAAAACAAAGAGGCAACAAAGCAGAAATCCAAGCCGCAAAGCCGCCCGGTAAAACCGGGCAAGTTCGCGGGAAGATCGATTAGTGTGCGTTTTGTTGCGAGCTGGAAGCTTTGCTGGACCACTTCTTCCAAGTCGGGGTATCCGTAAGGACTCTTATGAAAATGCCTCCGACCACTGGCCGTGCCCGAAAGCTATGCTCCTCACCGTGCGGGTGGTGAACGCAAGGTTTGCCGTCCGTGGTCACATACCAATCGCTGAGAGGCACGCGACTGGGCGTTCGGTTAACATAATCGTAGACAGGTGCCATCAAGGTGTCGAAACCAGCCCTCGATTCTGCCAGGCTCGCACTCCACACCTCCCAATCCAATTTTGTATAGGAGTGCCTGCTGTCCAGAGGAAAACCAAACGTTGCCAGATTCTGTTTATAGTAGGCGACCTCCGTGCGGGCCACGTCTTCGGGAAAAAGGCTAAGCCCTAGCAGTTTGTCCCAAACCAAATTGTATTTTTGGCTCCATGTACCCGGCTGGTCGAATGCGAGACGAAAGTGGTCGCCATCTTGGGCCTTCCTTACCCACTGGGAGGCATAGTCACTCGCCACATGACGGTACACCGCAGCCTGTTGCTCGTCCCCTTTCATCTTGCACAGCAGGGCGTAAGCGCCAAGGGCTTCGATGGCTTTCAGAGAGAGATTGGCATTGTGGGCAAGGGGGCCCGCGAAGTCGTCGGTGCAGACCTGCTTGTCGGGGTCGAGCCCCTTTTCTCTCAGGTATTGCGCCCACCCGGTAAGCACTGGCCAATATTTCAGTGTCAGATCGGAGGCTTGTCCGATTTGAGCAAGGGCTGCGGTCATGATCAGCATATTGGCGGACTCCTCGACAGGTTGCTGGTGCTCTTCCGATGTTTCTCCTCCTCCGTATGTCTGACCATTCGCCAGCGGATAGGTTCCCAACTGAGCCGGAGCAAATCGGAATCTCCATCGGCCCGAAGTCACGTACCGGAACACCGGGGCGAGAGAAGCTCTCAAGAGTTCCGGATTCAAGAGGAGCAAGACGGGTGACTCCGGATATATGACATCGGGCGTTGAGATGCTGCCATCACTGAAGTTTTCTTTGGGAAAGAACAGAGGCTCTCCGTCGACGTCCGCAGCCAACTTGTTCCCGGCAAGCGCCTCCCGGTAGGCGAGGCCCCCCAGACTTGCATACCCTGGGCCTCCAATTCGTGTGAGATCTTCCTGTAAGTCGTGGTCGAAACGGGTGCACTCCGACTCTAGCGCGACGTAGTCCTTTTCTGCCTTACGCAGAAGATCAGCAGCTTCGTCGCCATGTCGTCGCCAGTATGGCCGCAAGCGGCGATGCAGCAACTCAATGGAGTATAGGTCGTCGTACGCTAGCATGACGTGCCGCTCGGTCGGAGTCGGTCCAACCTTGGTGAACTGAAATGCGACCGCCATGACGGGCATATGGTCGGCCGCGGGGCGCGGCATGCGGGTATCGTACTGGCTTGGCAGGGAGCCGGTCCGAACGAATTCTTGTCGCGCTGAATCGCCGTCAGTGATCAAGTCCTGAACATCCGGGCCTTGGACCGTAGCGAGGTAAAGATAGCCCCAGTCAATCCGCAAGTTGTCTCCCGACTTGGCGAGAACCGGCTGGGCCTGTGTTCCCATTCGCATAACACCCAGATTGTCGATTTGCTCATGGGACCAAATCACGAGCTGATCGGTAGTGTTCACCACTAACTCAGCCGTATTGTCATAGTACAGCGAAGCCTTGTGCTTCTTGCCGTCCATCGAGCGGAGGCTCCAAGTGAGGTAGGTGACGGGGCGCGAGAAGACTTCAAGGTTGGTCGGGAGCATGGGCGTCATGAAGGTCAAAGTAACGTGCAGCCCGCCACCTTCGAAGTCGTAAATCGTCCGGGTCGGAGTGACATCGAGGCCAAGCTGGGGCAACGCAGGAATAGCGGAAGGATGGGTGCCCATCAGCCGGTAAGTGTGCCCATCGACCCTCAGCAAACTGGTAAGAGCCTGCCTTGCCCCGCTCCAGTGGGTCGTGTCGCTGTCGGTCAGCCGGTCACTCGGCGACCAGATGCTGAGGTACGGATCGCATGTTACAAGAGGCACCGCCGGTGGACGCAAGGTACTTGCCGCCTCCACCGCTTGCGAAAAGATCAAAAGCGAAACCAGTGCCGCCCCAAGACATGTTGAAAGCCATGGATGCGACCCTCGCGTCATTGCCTGCTTTTCCTTTTTCATCATGATTAACCCCTCCTCACGTACTGTCAAAAACTCTCCTTCTTTAACCAGGATTTCCCCCGGCGCGCAATAGGAGGCCAGCAGGGAGAGGACCAGCCGAGGCGGCTGGTCCTCTCGTTCCCTGCTTCTTGCTGCGCCAGGGGTGCGTGGCTAGAACTTCAAGCGAAGGGCAAACTCCATGATGCGTGGGTCATACGCGGCAGTAATCACCCCAAACGTAGTGCCGGCATAGTGGATGTCCGGATTCTTGAAGTTCGTGTGATTGAAAACGTTGAATGCCTCCGCTCGAAATTCGAGCGATAACCGTTCGTAAAGGTGAAATTCCTTATTGACTGCCATGTCGAAGACCGACAGCCTCGGCGTCTCCATACACCCGTAAGGTTCGTTGCCGTAATAGCCGGCGGCTGGCGCCGCGAACGCGCTTGAATTGAGCCAATGCGTCACCGTCCTGGTCGCCGGGTAAAAATTATGATTAACGATATTCGGCCGACCGTTGGGGCCCAGGTTGGAGCCGCTGAGTTCCGCAGAGAACGTATCCCCGGTCCTCCACGTGGTCATATCTGAGAACTTCCACCCTCCCAGCGTCTGGCCGGCAATTCCTTTACTGTGGCGGAACCAAGGCAGGTTATAGGTCAGCGTGGTCATGAAAGTCTGCGGAAAATTATCTCCATTGCCTGAGTCGTCAAAGTTGCCGTAGTTTTCCTCCAGATTGTATATGTTTGGGGCGTCTGAGCCCTCCCCGAGCTCATGGGACCAAGTATAGGCCGCCGTGAAAAACACGTTATGGCTGACCGGGTGGCGGACAGTCACTTCTAAGGCGTTCCAGTTACTCGTGTTGTCACTAAAGTAGTCCGATATTGAGCCGTAGCCCTGATAGGGTGCGTAATAGGAGGGGCTGTAATCATTTGGAGGATTGATATTGGGATTGAAATCGTAGTGAACGCCGTTCACCGTGGTGGGAGGCGGTGTATTGGCGTTATACGTATAGACGCTGTTCCGCGCCGCGCTACCCGCGCCAGCTATCATGACCAGCCAATTCTTCCGAAACTGGTGTTGCAGGCTTAAGCTGTAGGTTAGAAAGCTCCACGCCTTGAGGTTCGGATCGGCCGAACTCAGCGACTCGAGCCCGTTATTGGGCGAGACAGTGCCGCTAGCACCTGGAGTGGGAAACGACAGGGGATTCGCGGTATTCCCCGTCAGCGCCGTGGAGCCCACGAAGGGAGGATTGTTCAGGCAGGCGAACGAACAATCTTCGGTCGAGGAATTCACGGTGTAGGTTAGCCCCAAACCGCCGCGCAGGGAGGTTTTCCCGTCGCCGAAAACGTCCCAGGCAAAGCCCGCCATGGGGCCGGTGTACCAATTGTGCGAATTCATAAAATTGAGTGGCACACCGTTTAGGCCGTTGCCGATGACGAGCCCGTTCGTGTAGAAGGTCCCGGTCGGCAGGGGAGTCGCGAGTGAACCGCCGGTGGTTACCACGGGCGCGTTGGCCGCGACGAAATGGGAGGGCATGAACATCGATCCCATGCCGGCTTGACTGTGCCCCCAAGGCATGTTCCAAAAGCGCAGCCCCGCCGTGACCGTCAACCTTTTCGTCACCTGAATACGATCTTCCACATACGGCGAGACGATTCTTTGGTGCGAATACCCGCGAATCTGGTTGGTACCCTGTCCGAAAGTCGCAGCGTCTCCCAACAGGAAATCTGCCAACGAATTGCCCGTATACGTGCCCGAGAAGCTCCACGTGCCCATCGTTCCTCCCGCTCCGCCCGCCTGATTTGCCCTACCGATAGTTAGCAAGATGTTAATGCCGGCCTGCAGGTAATGCTTCCCTTTCAACCAACTCCAATCCTCCGAGAGCGTGTCATTGAGGTACGCGCTGTGGTACGTAGGAATCCCAGCCTTTATCCCTTCTGTAAAGAGGCTCCAGCCGGTTGACGAGAACGACACCCGAGGAATCCGGTTGGAAAGATAGCCGTTGTACGGCAACGTCTCCGAAAAGCCCGGTATCTGATTAACGTAGTCGATGCCTCCCATATCGCTATACACATCCCAAATGTTGAAGGCGACGCTGGTCGTACTCACCATGCTGGGCGAAAGGGTGGCAGTGAGCGCAACTTGTGCCATGGAGTTTCGCGTGTAGTCCTCTTCCCAATTCAGCGGAGAAGTGCCCAACGAATACTGCTTGTACGCCTGGTATTCGCGGAAATATTCCCCCATCAGGTGAAAGCGGCTGCTGAAGTTGTGGTCAATCTTGATCTGGCTGTCGAGCTGATGCGTGACGTAAGGCATCAGGTTTTCGTAGTTCGTGGCACCACCGCTGGCATAATTGGGTGCCGGGTAAAGCGCTTTAAGAAACGCGGTCGAGCTCGTATTGACCGCGGGCAATGACGTAGGACATCCCGTGCCCGTGAGCGCCGACACGCCGCCTGCCGGCGCAAGTTGATACACTGTGGCCGCAGCATCGCCGGCGAGAGCTCCCATCGAAGGATAGAAGCAACTGGAGGCTCCCGGGACGTGGATCGGCTTGGTTGACGGGACTTCGAAGGGCGCGGTGTATTCGGAGGATGTAGCCGTCACGCCGTTTAGATAACCGGAAGAAGGCGGCGCGGTCAGCCGAACCCACTGTTGGTCCACAAAGAAGAAGGTTTTCTGCTTGTTCGTATTATAAACACCCGGAATATAGAGGGGTCCGCCGATGTCATAGCCGAAAATATTTTGATGGTAAGTCGGGCGGGCCAGTACCGTTGCCGTGGAGGTGCCAGGGGCGAAGAAATTGCGCGCGTTGAAGTCGGTGTTCCGCACGTACTCGAATGCGCCTCCATGGAAGGCCTGCGTGCCGCTCTTCGTCTGCATCACGATGACGGCTTCCCCCAACAAACTGTATTTCGTGCTGTAGTTATTCTGAAGGATGCGCACTTCCTCCAGCATGTCAGGATTGGGAGTCACGCTGCTCGATCTATTGTTTCCAGAGTTTGTGTCCGGAATCCCATCCAGGACATAGAAGACCTGGTTCCAGCCCAGGCCGTTCACCTCCAGGACGTCGTGTGACGAGTTGCCGCCCGTCCCAAGCGCGGTGCCGCCGCTCGTGTTGATAACCCCCGGACTCATGGCGAGGAGCCCCTGGTAGTTGCGCCCATTGAGCGGCAGGTTGTTGAGCTGCCCGCTCTCCACCTCGTGGGAAAGTCCGCTCGTCTTGGTCTCGACGGCAACGGCCCCGGCTGTAACCGTGACCACCGAAGTTACAGCTCCAGGGGAAAGCGCGG
>JBEKAD010000253.1:0-7544 GCA_050018435.1 Terriglobia bacterium | reverse complement strand
TCGGCGGTATCCCCGAGACCCAGGAGATGCTGGACTTTTGCGGTACACATAACATCACGGCCGATGTCGAAGTGATCCCGATCCACAAGGTCAACGAAGCCTACGAGAGACTGCTCAAGTCCGATGTGAAGTACCGCTTCTCCATTGATATGGCTTCTCTCAAATCTGAGTAGACGATGCGTCGGCGGACGACCGCGCGGCCGGTTGGCGGGCAGATCACGGACAAACCGGAAACTGCACCACTACCGGAATGACGGAGGGCCCTACGCCCGTCGCCGCAGCAGATAAAAGCAGCGCCCCTCGGTTGCCGGTTGGGGTGGGAAGAAGTCCTCCACGCGATATCCCGCGGAGACATAGTGTTGAAAGATGCGGCGCGCTTCCAGCCGCCAGCGGCGGGCCAGGGGCATAGCTTGTGACCGCATCGCGTCGGTTTGGGCGGGAGTTTCCACCAGCAAGCGGCGAAGGGCGAGGTCCAGCCGAATCGTCCGGTTCTGCGGAAAGCCTTGGGCGTTCAGCCGAGTCTCGTTCACGCGCGGCAGCGCCGGCTCAAACGCCGGATTTTCCCCGCGCAGCCGCGCTTCGACCCGCGCGGTAGCGATTCGCCAATTCACCACCCAACGGTCGCTGGGCAAGCCTTTTTCCAACAGACTGGGAAAGCGCCCGTAACAATCCGGCACGTATTCTTCCGCGACCGCGCCCAACCGCGAGATGTTTAATCGCGCGTTCCGGCTTTGCAACGGATCGAACGTCCAACAGATGGACTTGAGGCCGCGATCAAGAGCGATTTGGCGGTGAACCAGTTTCATCCGGAAGCCCCATCCCTGGTCCCGGTACTTCGCTTCCACCGCCATCATATGTGACCAGTGGACCAAGCGGCTGTGGTATCGGGCAAGGAACGCGCAAATGAACCCCACAACCTTGCCATCAATGAGGGTTCCAATCAGCGCGCCCCCGTACTTTTGCGCCACCGTCAGGACCTCACGGGTGACGCCCGGCGCTCCCCAAACGTGCGTCTGGACAAGCTCGCATTGACGGTACTCCTCGACATTCTTCAGCAGCCTGACCTCAACTCGAGGCATCGGCGTCTCCCGGAATTCTCGGAATGAAGAACCAAACGCTCAGCTACACAGGCTGCGGAGAAACCCTTCGGGGCTGTTTTTCTGAGGAGCTGCAGGTGGTCCTGAGCATCGCGAAGGAAAAATCTCGCATCGCCGTGAAAATGCGCAGAGCTAGGGGCGTCCGTCAGGTGACGGACGCCCCTGCTGGTCGGGTCAGAAGTTCAGCTTCATTGCGATCTGGATGAGGCGCGGGTCGCGGGCCAGCAGAACCTTGTTGAAGGCGCTATTGGTCATGCTGTTGGAAGAACCGCCAGTGCCGGGAGCAATTGGGTTGGTATGGTTGAAGGTGTTGAATGTCTCCACCCGCAACTGGCCGGTGAAGCGCTCACTAAGTTTGAGGTTCTTGAACACGCCAAAATCGGTGCGCCAGAAGCCGGGGCCACGCGCGGTTCCCGGAGCGGAAGTGCCGATGCTGGTTTGCCCGGTGTAGGGGATGCAGGGCGCGGTTGTCCCATAGCAGTAGTAAGCGGCGGCGGTGTACCATTGGCTGTACGTTTTGGGAGCCGACGAGTTAGGGTCAGCGACCAGATCCGGGCGCACCGCGCACGGCGTAGTGCCCAGGCATCCGGTCCCGGCCGTGTCAACGACGCCCGCACCGGTAAGGGACGGAGTGAGGGGCAGGCCCGTTTGGAAAGTTTGGACGCCACTGAATTCCCAGCCACCCAGCACGTGACCGATGGCACCCTTCTGAGAACGCAACCAGGGGAGGTCCCAGACGAAGTTGGCGGTCAGCACATGGCGGCGGTCGGCGATGTTGGGACCATAGTTTTGGGTGACGTACACATAGCTCTCCGGCATGATGGCTCCGGTGCTGCGGTCAGCCTGATAGGTGGTCAGACCGTGAGACCAGGTATAGGACAAGTTGATGAGCGCATTGCCGGAGAGCTTCTTCTGCACCTGCGACTGGAAACTGTTGTAGTTCGAGGTATAGATATCTTCGAAATCGTAGGCGCCCGCGTAACCGACGTAGGGCCGCAGAATGTTGAGCAGGGTGGTGTTGCTCGAGGTGACACAAGGCCTGCCGTTGCAAGCCGCGCCTCCTGCCCCTGTGCCACTCGTCGCGCCGGTAATCTGGATGGTGTTTGGCCCGCTGGTGCAGGAGTTGGGAGCGGCGCACTTTTGCCACGCCCCGGGAAGCGGCGCATTGGTGTCAAGGTAACCGGGCAAGTGGATTCCTCTATTGCCATAGTAACCGACATCCACCAGCCAGGATTGCCCGAACTGCCGCTGGATGTCGAGGCTCCCCTGCTGCATGTACGGGGATCTGTAATTGATGGGCATGCGGTTGTTGATGGCCCCCGCCGCCGTGCTGGTAACCGTGGTGGTGGCCCCGGTGGGGCCGGCCAACGTGGTATTGCTGAAGCTCAGGTTGGTCAGGAAGCCGGGATTATTGGCGACATTGATCTCGGCTTGTCCGAACTCCAATCCGTTGTCAAAAAACATGCCATAGCCCGCACGGATCGAGGTGCGGCCGTCGCCAAAGGGGTCCCAGGCGATGCCCAGCCGCGGGGCGATAGCGCGGTCGAACTCCTTGCCCCCTTTGCTCCCGAAGGGCGATTTCATGCCCGTGAACCCGTTGTAAGTGGGTGGGTTCGCATAGATGAACCCGTTCAGCGGGGTGTAGTTGGAATTGCAGGCACTGCTGGTGGGAAGACCGTTCACCAGCTTCACATCAATGTTGCCGTTGGAAAGAACGCAGGGCGCCTTGGTGGGATCATAGAGCGCTGGATCAAAGTTGATGAGCCGGCTGCTGCCCCCGGGGCCGCTGGCGTCCGTGGGCTGGCGGAAAAAGGAATCCCGAAGGCCATAGGTCACCGTGAGATTGGGCTTGATGCGCCAGGTGTCTTGTCCGTAGAACTCGAACTGGTTATCGAAGACGTTCGCGGTGACATCCAGCGATGCCTGCGCGAAACTACTGTCATTGCCCAGCAGGAAATTGGCCCAGGACTGCTCGAAGGTGCCGGGACAGGAGGGCAGACTGCCGGTCCCGCAAATGGTCCCTCCTGACGTGGTGGAGGAGGGGGCGTTGGTCCCGATGAAGCTGAAAGAACCATTGGGGGATCCGCTGAGCAGGTTTTCGTGCTTGTTGTAATGGTAGCCAATGGCTCCGAACTTCAGCGTGTGGGAACCGATGACCTTGGTGACGTTGCCGAAGATCGTCTGATTACGGTTGTAGTCGTTATAGGGGCCGTAGCCGGAAACCCCCACGCCGCTGCTGATACTGATGGTGGGCACACGACTGAGGAGGGGGGTGAACGGCATCAGACTGCCGATCGCCGACATGACATCGGGAGACTTTGTGGAGCTCGAAAGGCCAATATTGGTGCTGAGAATGGCGCCATAGGAGAAGCCATAGCCGCCATCAATCAGGAATGTGGGCGAGGCGGTCAACGTCGCGTGGATGCTGTATTCTTTGCCGGGCGAGTTGGTGGAAGTTGTCGCGATCTTGTCAATGGGAAAGCTCGTAAACAGGCCGCCCGCTTCAATGGTCGGAATGCTGTCGTGCAGGTACTTTCCGTTGATCGTCAGTTTGCTGCCGAAAGTGTGATCGATCTTGATCATATCTTCGCGGAAGTTATTGATGCCGGCCAAATTCGAAACAACGTTGAAGCTCCCCGAGTTGATGGGCGGGAACTTGGAATAGATGTCTTTGATATAGGCCGCCGCGACCGGGGTGATGGTGGAGATTTGCGTCCCATAGGCCGCGCAGGCGCCGGCAACGCCGTTGCTGTTGGTCCAGTTCGTGCACACGGGGTGAGAGAAGGTTCCGGTCATCATGCCGGCGGTGGGGACGCCGACGGCCGTCGCGGTCGTGTAGGTGACGACCCGGCGAGCTTCTTCGGAAAAAAAGAAGAAGGTCTTGTTGGTTTGCTCATAGACGTGCGGGATGTAAACCGGGCCGCCGAGGGTGCCGCCAAAGTCGTTATAGCGCAGGATGGGGCGGGCAACGCCCGTGGCGTTGTTGTACCATTGGTTGGCGTTCAAAACGTTGTTGCGCCAGAATTCGTATACGCCCCCATGCAGGGAGCTGGTCCCGGAGCGCGTGACGACGTTGACCTGCGCCCCCCCGGAGCGGCCCAACTCGGGATCATAGACGCCGCGGACGATGCGGAACTCCGAGATGGCATCCACACTGGGAAAGGAAAGCAACGTCAGGTTACTGCCCCGGTCCACGTTGTCCATGCCGTCGACCTGGAAGTTGTTCTCCTCCCGGCGGCCGCCGTTGATCTGAAAACCGGTGGTGTTGGTGGCGGCGCCGCCGAACGGGTTGGTGGCGCCGACATAGTATTGATCCGTACTGGCGCTGTCGCTGACCCCGGGCACAAGTGTAAGGAGCTGCGTCCAAACGCGATTGTTCATCGCGACCTCGCGTACCTGAGTGCCCGTGACCACCCCGGAAGCCACGGCATCTTCCATATTGACCTGGAGGGGGGCGGCTTCCACCTTCACCACTTGCGAGGCGGCGCCCACCTCGAGGGTGGGGAAGAACGTCAGCTTATCGTCCACGTTCAGGACAATACCGGCCTGCACGAACTTCCGGAAGCCCGCCGCTTCCACGGTGAAGGAATAACGGCCGAGCGGAAGCTCCGGAAGCGAGAAATCGCCAGTGGCGCCGGTCTTCGCCGTGCGAATGTCGGCGTTCTTATCGGTGTCCCGCAATGTGATTTGGGCGTTGGGAACTACGGCCCCGCTGGGATCTTTCACTGTACCGGAGATCGAACCTGTTGTTTCCTGCGCCCAGGCGCTCGCGCAAATGAGCAGCCCGGCAATTGCCACCAGCAGCGCTAGTGACAAATAAATCTTCTGCCATCCTGCGTGGTCGGACTTCATAATCGTGCCTCCTTTATCTGTGAGTTTCCCCGTTTTTCCCAACGCTCGGAAGTATTCAGTGTTCAAAACTTCGCGCGCGGCCTCTGCAAAGACCGCCCGCATCAGCAGCGCATCGCTGGTGAACTCGAATGAAATTACGCTTCGTGATCAAAGAATATCTTTGACGGGGCCGGACTTGCAAGCTCGATGAAGTTCGGCTACCTCTACACGCCGGGCCGGATGAGCCGGCTGGCGATCTTGTAGCGGTCCGCACGATACCGGCTCTTCACATACTCGACCGGCTGTCCATCGGCAAGATAGGCTACCCGTGTAAAAAGAAACAGTGGACTGCCTTTGCGAACGCGCAACAGGCGGACATCCTCAGCGCCCGCCAACCCCACTTCCACCGTCTCGTCCGCAACTTGGATGCGAATGCCATAGCGTTTCCATAGTGTTTCGTAGAGGGAGTCTCCCGGGCTGAAATGCTCGAGGAGGTCGGGGCAGAGGTGGCGGGGCAGGTGACTCAATTCCAGCGCCATGGGGAGCGAGACGGCGATACGCAGGCGGTGCAACCTGATGATCTCCGAGCGGGGAGGCACCCGGAGGGCGGCGGCAATCTCCGGCGGCGCCGGCACCACGCCCAGCGCGAGTACCTTGGAACTCGCGGCATACCCGAGGGCGCCCATCTCTTCCGTAAAGGACTGCACGTTGCGGAAATTGATCTCGAGTTTGATTCCGGATACGAACGTGCCCTTTCCCCGCTGGCGGTAAGCTATACCCAGCTTGCAAAGCGATTGCAGCGCCTGGCGCGCGGTCATGCGGCTGACCGCGAACCGCGCCGAAAGCTGCTGTTCGGAAAACAAGGGATCGCCCGCTTTTAATCGGCCGGTCTTGATCTCTGCCAGCAGGTTTTCACGAATCTGGAAGTAGAGCGGCACGACACTATTGCGATCGATGGCGAGTGAAATCAATATGAACCCCACTTGTCTAGACAATCGGTCGTATACGTTACCTTGACCTCCGTGGGACGTCAAGCTTTTTCCAGCGTCTTTTTCCGCCGGGGTCACGGGAAAATTGAAAGTTCCCACCTGCCCGTCCTGCCCGTGTTACTCCTTCATGCTCTCCCAGACTTTGCCAAAGAGTTCGATCGACCCGGGCCCGAAGCCGGCGTAATGATTGTTGAAATACCCCATCACTTGAATGCCGCGCTTGAGAAGTTGGCGGATGACTGGAATCCAGATTCGCATTTCGTCTTCCCGGTCAATGATGATGCGATCCCAGTGCTGGGTTTTTTCCTCAATGCTTTTGCGGTCGCCAAGCCAGCGGATGTAAGCAAAGCCGGCGGTGACCACATCCAGCTTGCTCGCCAGTTGCGAAATGGGAGTCATCCAGGGGTGATCGATCAACGCCAGAGCCACACGCTTCTGGCGCAGGATGTCGAGCAGCCGCGCATTCACCCAGTACCTGTTGCGGACCTCCAGGGCGTAAAGGAATCCGCCGGGTAACTCCTCCAGAAAGGGAGTGAGGCGGGCAAAAAAATCCTCCGGGCGCGCAAATGCCTTTTTGTTGAAATAAGGGAACTGCAAGAGCAGCGGACCCAGGCGGTCTTCCAGCGAGCTCATGGTGCGCAGGAAATTCGCCAACTCCTCGCGGCAATCCTGCAACACCTTTTCGTGCGTGATCACTTGCGGGAACTTGGCGGCAAAGGTGAATCCCGGCGGCGTGCGGAGGCGCCAGTTCCGCACCATGGATTCGGAAGGAATCCGGTAGTAGGTGGAATCCACTTCGACGGTGTCAAAATGCTGGGCGTAAGCGCCCAGGAAGTCGGCCGGCGCCGTGCCGGGCGGGTAAAACGTTCCCACCCAGTCTTCGCTGGACCAGCTCGAAGTGCCTAGGCGCAGATGGGGAAGGCGCGGATAAGTCATAGGTGCCAGGTTTCAGGTGTCAGGTGTCAGGATAACCTGAATTCTGCCCTGGCACCTGACACCTGAAACCTGGCACCTATCTACTCCACGCCGCACCTTCCGCGTTGAGCAGCGCCACAAGCGCCGCAGGGCCCGGGTTCAAATGAGGCCGCAGAGCGTGACGATGCCCCCACGGCAAACACCGACAACAGCTTTTCCACCTTGGGGCTTTGGCATTTCTTGCAGACCACCTGGGTGGTGGACGAGGGCACGATCTTTTCAAAGGTCGTCCCGCAATCCCGGCACTTAAATTCAAAGAGCGGCATTCGAATCTCCTGTTGGAAATATAGCCAAACCCCCGCCGGTTTGCAATCGCCCCCCCCGCGAGTTTGGCTGGTCTTCTGCATGGGGGTTCCACCGCAGGTGCATTTTTTGTGGCTTTTTCGGGTGCGTCTCCGTTAAAATGTCTTGACAGCTCGATAGTAATTGTCTACATTGAGGCCCGGTATTCATGGCACGGTCTCAATCCAAAAAACCACGCAGTGAGGAGAGGAGCAGCAAATGGCGAAGGTCATGACCAAATCTCAAGTTGTATCTCACCTGGCAGAGAAGGCGGGGATCCAGAAGAAGGCGGTGGCAGGGATTCTCGAGGAGCTCGTCGCACTCGCAACCAAGGAAGCCAAGGCCTCGGGCCAATTTGTAATCCCGGGAT
>JBEKAD010000252.1:0-7549 GCA_050018435.1 Terriglobia bacterium | reverse complement strand
GCAAATAGCCCTTGGCCTCTCCCAGGCGCTGGTTCTCGTTGAAACCCTTATCCGCCATGCGCGACACCAGCTTGCTGTAAGTCAGGATCCCTGCCAGGGGATTGTTGATCTCATGCGCCACCACCGCCGCCAACTTGCCGAGGGAGGCCATCTTTTCCGACTGCGTCAGGCTGCGATAGGCGCGTTCGAGTTCTTCCGTCTTCTGCCGCACCCGGTCTTCCAGGGTCTCGGTCCACTGGCGGTTTTCCGCTTGCGCCTTCTTGAGTTCCTGGGTCATGAGGTTAAAGGAAACGGCCAGGCTGCCGATCTCGTCCTGGCTGGTTTCCGGCAGGACATAATCCAGGTGGCCCTGCGCGACGGCGCGCGTGCCCTCGGTAAGCTTGCGCACCGGCTTGTGCACGGTCAGCCAGATCAGCCAGGAGGTGAACAGGCTTACGACCAGAAGAGACGCCGCGGTGAAGAGCACCGCCCGGCGTTCGTGCTGCGCCACGGCCGCGTCCATGGCGGCGAGCGACACATTGGTGTCAAGAACGCCCAACACCTGGTTGCCGCCGGTGTGGGCGTGGCAGGCGGCACTCGAACAATCCGCCTCGTTTTCGATGGGCCGGATCAGTCCCAGCACCCTGGTGCCATCGTGGGCATTGTAAATGCGCATGCGGTCTGGCCGATCGAGCCGCGCCAGGGGCTGGGCTTGCGCGTGACAGGCGTAGCAGGCCTCCGCCTTCTTATCCACAAACTGGCCCACTTCCTGGTCGTCGGTGGAAAAACTGATCTTCCCCTCCTTGTTGAAAATGCGGATCCGGCTAATGCCATTTTCATGCCCAATGGTGTTGATGATGTTGAACACATCCTCGCGCTGGTTGCGCAGCATGGAGTATCGAATGCTGCGGCGAATCGTGTCGCTGATGCGGTCGGCGCTCTGGAAAATGATCTCCTGCTGTGATTGCCGCCACAGGCGCAGGTTCCAGTACCCATAGATCGAGAAGAGGAGCGCCATGCCCCCCACCACGCAGGCCGTCAGCTTGATGGCGAGACTGTTAGTTATGCGCGTCATGATTAGGTGCCAGGTGTCAAATGCTAGGTGTCAGGTGCCAGGTTAACGGTGCTAGATTCGATGTTTTCCCTGACACCTGATACCCGACACCTGACACCTGCTTTTGGTGTCAGGTTCAAGGTGCCAGGTTGGATGTTTTCCCTGACACCTGATACCCGACACCTGACACCTGCCTTTCAAACACATTCAAGTACCGCACCGCCAGACTGAAGAGCAGGAAGCCCACGCCCACGATCGACAGCGTCACGGCCACCTCCGTCCAGCGGGGAAAGTAATGCACGCCGGAAGAAGCCTCCAGGCCGGTAATCGAGACGTTCAAGCGGTTCAGAAGGAAGCCCGTGATCACGAGCACGGCGACCCCGAAAAGGCCATCGCGATCTTCTCGAACCTTGCGGAAAAGAAGCAGCGGCAAAGGAATGAGCACGCCCAGCGTAATCTCTAAGAGGAACAGGACTGTCTCCGTAGAAGGTTCGCGCAGGTAGGAAAGCGCCCCACGCCCCCAGAGGTCCTGAAATTTCAGCAGGCCGTAGATCGCCAGCACCACGGCCATCGCCCGGCCCAACACTTCCAGCAAGGGCATCTCAATCTCCCGGCCAAAGGCGCGCGAACTCAGATTGGACTCAAAAATCACCATCGCCATTCCCACGCCCACGGCGGAAATAAAAAAGAACACGGGCAGTAGCGGCGAATACCAATAGGGATGCAGCTTGGAGGGTACGATCAGGAACAGGCTGCCCAGCGACGACTGGTGCAGAGTCGAGAGCAACACGCCCGCAATCACCAGCGGAATCGTCGCGGCTTTGACGACGCGCAACGGGGTGTGCAGGTGGAAGCGTTCCAGGACCGCGGGGGAGAGTTCCAGCGCCAGCACCGTGAGGTAAAGCATCACGCACCAGGCAACCTCAAACATCACGGAGTGCGGGTTCCACATCACCAGCGGGTGCCAAATGTTGTAAGGCTTGCCCAGGTCGTAGAGCAGCGCCACGGCCACCAGCGCATAGCCCAGGAAGGCGGTGAGGATGGAGGGGCGAAGCACGGGATGGAACCGCTCGATATGGAAGACGTACACAATCGCCGCCAGCGTGAAACCGCCCGCCGCCAAGCCCACCCCGCAGAGCACGTCGAAACCAATCCAGAGCCCCCACGGGAATTGGTCCGACAGGCTCGTGGCGGCCCCCAACCCTTTAGCGAAGCGCAGCAGCGTGGAATAAAAACCCGCGGCCAGAATCAACACCAGCACAACGCGCCAAAAGGTAAGTTTGGGTAATTTTTCAAGATGCATTGCTCGACTCCTCAACATGAGGCAGGTGGGCAGGTAGGCAGTTAGGCAGATGGCCTGAAACCTCACTTTTGGAATTGCCTTTACCATCTGCCGACCTGCCCATCTGCCTATCTGCCCACTGACGCGCAACGCCTGTCACCTACTTCTCACGCTTTTCCGCCTTCGCCACCTCTTCGCGGCGGTTGGTAATCCACCAGATCCCGCCCAAAAGCACTCCGCCCAGGGTGACCAGGTTGGGGATCTTGGAGAGCACCCGATAGGTCAACAACGGCAGGGGGTCCCTGGGCAGGTTGGCAGGCAAGCCCAATTGCTCAAAAGGCACCGCCGAGAGATAGAGCACCGACGTGCCACCCACCTCTTCCTTGCCGTAAATGTGCTGAAAGTATTTCGAAGGCTCCTCGCGCAGCCGCTTCTCGGCTTCTTTCAACAGATCGTTGCGCTCGCCGAAAATGCCGGCCTGCACCGGGCAGACCTCCGTGCAGGCGGGTTGCTGGCCTTTGGCCTGCCGTGGCGCGCACATGGTGCACTTCTTCACCTTGGGCAACAGGACCGCTTTCCATTCGTACCGCGGAATGCCAAACGGGCAGGCCATCATGCAATACCGGCAGCCCATGCACTTGTCTGCATCGTAAACTACCGGCCCCGCCACGGTCTTGCGCAGAGCGCCCACCGGACAAACCGACGCGCAGGTAGGTTCCTGGCAATGCATGCAGAATCGCCGCACGAAAATGCTGCCGTGCGTCTGGACCACGTTCAGTGTGTCAGCGGACAATTTGCCGTCCACTTCGCCGTGGCTTTGGGCGAAGGTAACGAGGTCGTCCTCGCTCAAGGGCTTTGCCGGCAGATCCTTGGCAGCGCTGGGCTCGTCGAGGGGAAGATTGTTCACGATCTTACACGCTGTAGCGCAGGCTCCACAGCCGATGCATTTCGTTGTGTCGACGAGAATGGCTTTGCTCATTTGTTAAACATCTCCGACGAGCGACATGTTGGACATACTGTCCGTGACAAAAGTCCCACCCGTTAAATCTATAAGCACGCCATGTGCCGAGAAATTCATCAGTTGCGCCTTGCAATGGGCCTTTTAGTCCGAAATAGCCGCAGTTTTTTTGCATCCAGCCTTGGCCTCTGTGAAATTACGCAATTGAAACCATCTTGAGATTGGAAAACTTCGAGTGGGGCGCGGGCAGACCTTGCAAGTCGGTCTTCCCTTTGGTGCGGAGTGGGGGGCGTTTCGGATCGGGCGAGAAATTATGCAATCGGTCAGAGGACTTATGAAGAAAACCACTCAGAACAATCTTCGAAGCGGTCGAGCGGGGCACCTCGCGGCGACGCTCGTCCCACTTCAGCCATGCCCCAGCACTACGGCCGGTGAAGGAAATTCGCCTCGAAGGCGCTCCAGGCTGCCGGGCCGAGTTCACCGAGGCAGCCAACCGCGGGAAGCCCTCCGTCCTGACTGGTGACGCCGAGGGCCAAGTCTGGCGAAATTTGCGCGAAGATGAACTCGCGGAAGCGCACAAATTCGTTTTCGAGCCACATCGCGGCTTGCTCACCGAAGCGCACGCTCAGGGGGGCCTCCTCCAAGTGGGTGGGGCTGAGGTAACAGATCCAGCCGCTTCCATAGGGATCGGAGCTCAACAACTCCGGTTGATCGACGAGGCGGGTGTTCACGGCCATCACCCGGCCGGTCATGGCCGAGGGAATAGTAACGGCGCACCCATTGTGCTCCAAGCGCAAGAGCGGTTGCCCGGCGGTCACTTGGTCGCCAACTTTGGGCAGGATGATTCGGCGGGCGGCACCGACCGCGCGCACGATCAAAGCGTCGGCGCCAATTTCCAATCCGCCCGTAGGATCGGGCCTGAGCCAGGTGTGTTGGTTGGCGAGGTGAACGCCTTCCGGCACCTGGCACCACGCCTCAAACCCGTGTGCCAGGGCCTCGGCTGTGGGACGCGTGGCCCGCGCGGGGTGCGCCACCCGCCATGCCTGCCACTTCTCAATCGCCAGGTCCGTCAGAACCAGGCTTACGAACATGAATGCCACAAGAATTGCGACCATATTAGCCTCCAGGCACACTCCAACCTTTGCCCGTCCGTGCCACCGTTCGAGCGTGGCCTTAGCCGAGCAGCATTTCTTTAACGAACTTCTCCCATTGGAATTCAGGGACCAGGCTCAACACATCCCCGATGGCGTGACCGCCGTCTTGCAGACGAGCCTCCGAACCCGGGCTGAGGCGCGTGTGGAGCGCGCCGACGGATTCCTCCATCCAGCGCTGCGCCAGCCGTCCGTGCAGCAGGTTTTTCATGTTGCCGTCCACCGCCGGGGCATTCACGGCCACCAGCCAGCCCACGCCGTAAGGATCCTGATGGGCGAGGGAAGGATCGCGGAGGACCTCGGGATTGACCTCGACAACTTCGCCCTCGATGGGCGAGAGCATCTCGAAGCGATGGCTGCCGCGGCCGATCGTCCAGCCGCGCTCACCTTGCCGGAGCCAACGGCCTCGCGCCGGCAGATCGATTTGATCGATCTGGCCCACCACCCGCGCGGCGAAATCATCCAGGCCGATGCGCACCACTTGACGCGATTCTTTCATCGCCCAACTGTGCCCGGGGTGGTAAGCCAAGTGGGCGGGCGCCTTGAACCCTCCCACGACGTTCATCGGAAAGGCCAGCCCTTCTTCTCGAGCTTCTGGCGCCACGGGCTTCACTTCCATTCGGCGCGCCAGCCGCCTCTGCAAGTAATAGTCGTGCGCAACCAAAAGGATGAACGTTACCAGAAACAGTGTGGGAACCATTTGCCTCTCCGCCGTGCTCGGCCACCTTGCTACGTAGCCGAAGCACTCGAAACTCACCCTTGCCATGGGCAAGCCAGTGGCCATAGACAATCTAATATAAGGTGAGGTTAGACGCTACAACGCATGTAGATTCTGATACTTAGGCGAAACTGTGGAAGTCCTGAGAAAGGGGACAAATTTACAGAGTTTCGCTGCCTTCGTTGTGTTTTTCCATAGCATCCTCTGATTGGACCACCTGATGACGATCTAAGGTGTTGTATTTTCTGTTGGATGCTCGACTGTTGCACAACGCAACGACGGCCATTTAGAAATGCAACAGGCTAACCCGGAGGTCTCGCTGCACTTGGACGTTTTTAGAATGCTGCCGGAAGGGCGGGGCTTCGCCCCCGCCGAAATCGCGGCTCCCTCCCTCTGGTTGCCCCGCGCCCCGCGCAGCTCGCAGCCGCAAGCTGCATGGGGCGCGGGAATATCAGGAAGGGCTTAACGGCGGGGCTGAAGCCCCGCCCTTCCAAAACCGTCTTGAGAAATCCGCGCTGAGGTAGGGCTGGCGCTCGCCATGGCCAGCACCCTGGCAGGGAATCTGACGATCACCGGCTTGGTGGCCAACCTCATCGTCGTCGCGACATCAAAACCCGATGTCCACATCGGCTTCTGGGATTACACAGACTCCCATAATGGTTGTGCGCTACCTTACTCCGTAGACTTCCACTTCCTGGAGGTGTAAGTAATTCTGCTCAGCGAGCTGCACGCGCACGTAGCGCGCCCGCCTGCCGCCAGCCTCCACACGCAGTTGTTGGAAGGTGGTCCCATTGTGAGCGTAAATGGTCTGCCAGTTGCTCCCATTTTGGGAGAGCATCACCTGCACCGTGCGCGCGCGCTCACTGCAGCAATCCGTGCGGTTGTAGAGCATGATGTAGCTGATCGCGTAGTTGCCTTGCAGATCCACCTGCCACCAAGGGTTGTTTTCTATCCCGGTGTGGAAGAAACTGTCTTTCCGTCCGTCGACACCCTTAGCAGCAGAATAATCGGCGCTGTAAGTGCTGCTCTGCTGCGCCGGCTTACCCAGGGCAACGTTGGTCGTGGGCCCGGTGGTGAGCTCAGGCGTGGCGGGTGGGGACGGCTGGGTTATCTGCTGACCTTGGTATGAACCCGGTTCGCCAAATCTGCTGCGCCCTGTAACCCGGATGAACCCCATGCCATTGCTGCCCCCGTTCTGGCACACACGCGGCCTGGCCGTCGTGAAGGTGTAGGTACCGGGTGCGAGTCGCATATCAATCGTATCCACCGCCTCACACCAAGCGGCCTGGTAGAGGTCACAAGTCCCGCGCCCGAACTGACCATTGCGCAGAACCGTGCCGCCCGCCGAGAGCGTGTACGGCAAGCTGGTTTCCCCCGCCGCCCAGTTGTACCACAGCGCCACGCGCTCGACGTGGGTCGGCTGCGGCAGGTTCATCACGGCGGAGTTGGTGAATCCGCAGCCGGCGGTGTTCCAGATTTCGACGAGGGTCTTACCCTCGGAGCGCCCTGGTCGAATCTCCGGCGTCGCTCCCGGAGAAACATAGGCGGAGCTCGCGCTCCCTGTTCCGTAGACTTCCACTTCCAGCAGGTGGAAGTAATTCTGCTCGGCGAGCTGCACCCGCACGTAGCGCGCCCGCCTGCCGCCAGCTTCCACGCGCAGTTGTTGGAAGTTGGTCCCATTGTGCGCGTAGATGGTCTGCCAGTTGATCCCATTTGGGGAGAGCAACACCTGCACCGTGCGCTCGCGCTCACTGCAGCAATCCGTGCGGTTGTAAAGCATGATATAGCTGAGTGCGTAGTTGCCTTGCAGGTCCACCTGCCACCAAGCGTTGGGATCGTTGTTGGTGTGGAACATAGTGTCTTTCCGTCCGTCGACGCCCTTGGCAGCAGAATAATCGCCGCTGTAAGTGCTGCTCTGCTGCGCCGGCTTGCCCAGTGCAAGATTGGTCGTGGGCCCTTGGGCCCATGACACACACACTCCAAACAGGTACACAAGTATCAAGGCAATAAGGTTCGCTTTTCGCATTTGAATCCTCCCGGGAATAGTGTAGTTGTGTGCGGGGAATTCCACTTCATTCTCCAACTGACCGTCAATATACGCCTGACCGCGGGCAATTACAATGCCCCGGCCACGGTTGGTGTTCTCCCAAGCGCAAAGCTCCGCCTTCGCGATTCCATAACGCCGGCGGCCCGGCGGCTATCCCCACCCCCCTCTTAACCCGCTGATCGTGTCCCACATCTTCTGCTGGACACCGCGGGTGCGCGCATTCAGCCCCAAAGGGGCGGCCTAGCAAAGCCCAGGCCAGCGGCCTGGGTTAGGAAGGTCACCCCATTTTCCGTTCTGCAGCCCTGAAGGGGCGTGATCAGGGCCACCGACCCAGCCTCGGCGACCGTCCGCGTGCATCCT
>JBEKAD010000251.1:0-7576 GCA_050018435.1 Terriglobia bacterium | reverse complement strand
ATGGTGGTCCACTACCACCTGAAATTGCTGGTGGAGATGGAACACCGTGGTCAGTGGGTGCGGATCTACTCGCACTGAGAGCAACGCTCTTCAAATTAAAAAGGGCTTATGGAGGCCTTTTGAAGCCCGTCAAATATTGACAGCGCACATGTCTGTGCTATACTCGGATTGTTCGGGTCTAAGGAGGCTCGGACGCCTACCAGGTGGGACTCGGGCTTTTTCATAACGGATTCGGGTTCGTAGTGCTAACCCTGCCGTCCGCATTTCACCTTCTATTTTGTCTTTGAGGCCTCGTGGAAGAAACAACCTGCAAAAAAGAACTGAATATCGAAATTCCTATAGATGTCGTGCAGCGCGAAGTTGATTCCGTTGCGGGGCAATTCGCCAAACGCGCACGGATTCCGGGCTTTCGTCCCGGCCGCGCCCCAACTTCTCTGGTACGCCGGCATTTTCGGGACGACATTCGCAGTGAAATTGCCCAAACCTTGATTCCGCGCTTCTTCCAAACGGCGGTGAAAGACCAGAAGTGGGAGATTGTGGGCCAACCGCGTTTCGAAGATCTAAAATTCGAGGACGACCAACCGCTTACCTGCAAAGCCACCTTCGAAATCTATCCGGAGTTTGAGCTCCAACCTTACAAGGAACTGGAAGTCGAAGAGGAGCAGGCGGTGATCGCGGATGCCGACGTGGATAAGGCTGTTGCGGATCTGGGCGAGAGCGCGGCGACCTTCGAGGTGGTCACTGACCGTCCAGCCGCAGACGACGACCATCTCAACGTGCATTACAGGGGTCAGGGCACGTCCTCGCCCACCAGCCAACCCACTGAAGCTAAGGAGGCGGTGGTCCACCTTGGCGGGAAGCACACGGTGGAGGCGTTTACCGAAAACTTGCGAGGCGCCAAAGTAGGAGAGGTCAAAGAATTCCCGGTGACGTATCCGGCGGATTACCCCCAAAAAACTCTGGCGGGCAAAACTCTTAGTTACCGGGTGGAGATTCAAAGCATCAAAAAGAAAGTAGTCCCTCCCGCGGACGACGAGCTTGCCAAGTCCGTGAGTGAGTTTGCGACGCTGGAGGAGTTGCGCACGAAGCTGCGCCAGGACTTGGCGGAAAACGCCAAGCGGCAGACGGAAATCGGCTCCAAACAGAAGTTGGCGGAAAAGCTCCTGGAGGCGCACCAGTTTCCGGTCCCCGAGCTGCTGGTGGAAGTCCAGTTGGATCGAAAGATTGAGCGGACCTTGGGGCAATTGCTGTCGCGAGGAATTGATCCACGGCAAACCCAAGTGGATTGGAGAAAAGTCCGCGAGGATGCCAGACCCGACGCCGAAAAGGAAGTCCGGGTTGCTCTGGTCCTGAGGCGGGTGGCGGATGCCGAGAAGATTGATTTAACGGAAGAGGAAGTGGACGATGTCATTCGGGAAATGGCGCAGGAGCGCCGCATGACCGCCGCGGAATTGAAGACGCGCTTGACACGCGACGGCAAGCTGGATACACTGAAGTCTACTCGCCGAAATCAAAAAGCGCTGGACTTCGTTTACCGCAACGCGAAAATCATTCGGAAAAGTGCGTAACTTGCCGGCCCGGTTCGAGAGAGTCCGTTGATAAAGAGCATGCGCAACCAACCTAACATGACGTTGATCCCCATGGTGGTGGAGCAGACCAACCGTGGCGAGCGTGCTTACGACATTTACTCGCGCCTTCTGAAAGACAATATTATTTTTATCGGCACCCCGATTGACGACAATGTTGCCAACCTCGTGACGGCGCAGTTGCTCTACCTGGAAGCCGAGGACCCGGAAAAGGACGTTTCTCTTTACATCAATTCGCCGGGAGGCGTGGTCACGGCGGGGATGGCCATTTACGACACGATGCAGTTTATTCGCCCCCACGTGGCAACGATCTGCATCGGGCAGGCCGCCAGCATCGCCGCGCTTTTGCTCGCGGCCGGCACTCCCGGCAAGCGTTATGCCCTCCCCAACGCGCGCGTCTTGATTCACCAACCTACCATCGGTGGACTCTCGGGGCAGGCGACCGACATTGACATTCATGCCCGCGAAATTCTACGCATTCGTGCCAGCCTGAACGAAATCATGGGAAAGCACACTAACCAGCCGATTGAAAAGATTGAGCGCGACGTGGAACGTGATTTCTGGATGAGCGCCCAACAGGCACACGATTATGGCATCATCGATGAAATCATATACAAGCACAAGTAGACCACGGAGATGACTTTGAAACGCCCGGGTACCGAGGAATTGCTGCACTGCTCCTTTTGCCAGAAGCCTCAGGACGCCGTGGCGAAATTAATTTCCTCGCCGGGTGACCATGCCCGAGCGTACATTTGTGACGAGTGCGTGGCGGTGTGCAACGGCATCCTGGAGGAAGATCGCGGCGATCGCGTCCCCACGGCGCAAGCCAAGTTGCCGCGCCCCTCGGAAATCAAGACCTTTCTCGATCAGTATGTGGTGGGCCAGGATAAAGCCAAAAAGAAGCTCGCCGTGGCCGTTTACAACCACTACAAACGCAACATTCTGACGCGCATTCGCAGTGAAGTGGAGTTGACCAAGTCCAACATCCTGCTGATTGGGCCGACGGGCACCGGCAAGACCCTGCTGGCCCAAACCCTGGCGCGCGTACTGGAAGTGCCGTTTGCCATTGCGGATGCCACCACCCTGACAGAAGCAGGATACGTTGGCGAGGATGTTGAAAATATCATTTTGAAGCTCCTGCAAAATGCCGGCGGCGATGTGCAGCGCGCGCAACAAGGCATTATTTACATCGACGAGATCGACAAGATTGCAAAGAAGGACGAAAATCCTTCCATCACCCGTGATGTGTCGGGGGAGGGTGTACAACAGGCGCTGCTAAAGATTCTGGAAGGCACAGTGGCCAACGTTCCGCCGCAGGGCGGGCGCAAACACCCCCACCAGGAATGCACCCCGGTGGACACCACCAATATCCTGTTCATCTGCGGCGGGGCTTTTGTAGGGCTGGAAAAGGTTATCGAACACCGCATGGGTAAGAAGACCATGGGTTTTCGTGCCGAGGCGCCCACAGCGCCGGCCACGGTGGGGCGGCGCGATATTGCCACCCTGGAGCAAGTGCAGCCGACGGACCTGATCCACTATGGGCTGATTCCCGAATTCGTGGGCCGCTTACCGGTGGTCAGCGTGCTCAGTGACTTGGATCAGCAAGCCCTCATTGAAATTCTGACGCAACCCAAAAATGCGCTGGTCCGTCAGTATCAACGGCTCTTTGAATTCGAAAACGTCAAGTTGCGATTCACCGAGGGGAGCCTCAGTACGATCGCTGCCCAGGCGCTGGAAAGAAAAGTGGGTGCGCGCGGGCTGCGCATGATTCTGGAAGATCTGATGCTGGACCTCATGTACCACCTTCCCAGCCAGCGCAAGATTCGCGAATTCATTGTGACCGACGAGATGGTGAAGAATTACGAAATCAACTTCAGTTCCGCTTTCCTTGAGAAGGCAGGTTAATGGACCCCCATATGTTTTCTGGCCGTGAGAAGAACGAAACACGATTGTTGCCCATGATGCCCATACGCGATGTGGTCATCTTTCCACACATGATGACTCCTTTCGTGGTGGGACGCGAAACCTCCATCCGGGCCCTGGAGGAAGCGCTGGCGGGCGATAAGAAGATTTTTCTGGCGACCCAGCATGACGCTGCCGTCGACGAACCCAAGCCCAACGAGATTTACCAGGTGGGGACGATCGCGAATATCATTCAGAGCCTGAAGTTACCCGACGGCAACATCAAGGTTTTGGTGGAGGGGGTGGAGCGCGGCAAAATTCTGAAGATGTCGAGCGAGGAGGGCCACTTCCGCGTCAGCGTGCAGACCAAGCAATTTCGCCCGGTCACCACCCCCAGCCTGGAGCAGTTGGTGCAGCGCGCTACCTCGCTTTTCGAGCAGTACGTCAAACTTTCCCAGAGCCTCAATTACGAAACCATGATCGCGGCCGTGAAAGTGGATGAAATCGGCAAGTTCACGGACACCATCGCCGCCAATCTGAATGTCAGCATCGAGGAAAAGCAGGAGCTGCTGGAAATCTTCGATCCCGTGGACCGCCTGACGCGCTTGGCCGACATCCTGGAAATCGAGATCGAAAAGCTGAACGTCGACCGCACCATCCAGGGCCGCGTGAAACGGCAGATGGAGCGTGCGCAGCGCGAGTATTACCTGAACGAGAAAATTAAGGCTATCCAGAAGGAATTGGGCCGCAACGAAAAGAACGAAATCGATGAGCTGAAGAAGAAGATTGAGTCCGCAGGCATGACCAAGGACGCTCTCGAGCACGCCATGTCCGAGCTCAAACGCTTGGAGATGATGCCGCCCATGTCGGCGGAATCCACGGTCTCGCGCAGTTACCTCGACTGGCTGCTGGCCGTGCCCTGGAAGAAGAAATCCAAGGAAATCCGCGATATTACCCGCGCCCAGAAGGTGCTGGAAGAAGACCACTACGGGTTGGAGAAGATCAAGGAGCGCATCCTGGAATTCCTGGCGGTGCGCCAGCTCGTCAAGAATCCGCGCGGGTCGATTCTCTGCTTCGTGGGACCTCCGGGTGTCGGAAAAACCTCCCTGGGCAGGTCCATTGCCAGGGCTACGGGTCGGAAGTTTGTCCGCCTCTCCTTGGGCGGAGTTCGGGACGAAGCGGAAATCCGTGGCCACCGCCGCACCTACATCGGTGCTCTGCCGGGCCAAATCCTCCAGATGATGAAAAAGGCGGGCACCGTAAACCCGGTTTTCCTGCTGGATGAAGTGGATAAGATGAGCATGGATTTCCGCGGCGATCCCTCCGCGGCGCTGCTGGAAGTCCTTGATCCCGAACAGAATTGCACCTTCATGGATCATTATTTGGACGTCGAGTTTGACCTCTCGAAGGTGTTCTTCATCACCACGGCCAATGTCGTCCACACCATCCCCCAACCGCTCCAGGATCGCATGGAGGTTTTGCGGCTGGAAGGCTATACGGAGCCGGAAAAACTGGAAATTGCCAAGCGCTTTTTGGTGATGAAGCAGCGCAAGGCCGCCGGCCTTAAAGCGGAAAACCTGACACTCACGGACGACGGGATTGTCCACATCATCCGCCACTACACGCGCGAGGCGGGAGTCCGCAACTTGGAGCGCGAAATCGCCAACATCAGCCGCAAAGTGGCCCGTAAGGTCGTCAAGGAAGGCCGGGGCTTTATGGTCACAGTCGGCCCGGATGACCTCAAGGAATACCTGGGAGTCATCAAGTATCGCGATACCAGGACGGAAGAAAAGAACGAGGTGGGTTTGGCGACGGGATTGGCTTGGACGGAAGTGGGCGGGCAGATTCTGAACATCGAGGCCACCCTCATGCAAGGCAAAGGCAAGCTGCTGCTGACGGGAAAACTGGGCGATGTGATGCAGGAATCGGCTCAAGCCGCCATGAGTTATGTGAGGTCCCGGGCTGCCTTGTTGGGATTGAATCCCGATTTTTATCGCCATCTCGATATTCATATCCACATTCCCGAAGGCGCTATTCCCAAAGACGGGCCCTCGGCGGGAATTACCTTGGCGACGGCGCTGGTCAGCGCGCTCACCAAAATCGCCGTGCGCCGCGATGTGGCCATGACCGGCGAGATCACTCTCCGCGGAAAGGTCCTGCCGATTGGTGGAGTGAAGGAAAAACTCCTGGCCGCGCACCGCGCCGGTAACCGGACGGTTATCCTTCCGCAGGATAACGAGAAAGACTTGGCGGATATCCCTGCGAACATCCAGCAGGAGCTGACGATTCGTTTCGTCGATAGAATGGACGACGTGCTTGAGGTGGCGCTGGAAAAGAAGCTGGAATCTCGGCCCATCCTCGTCCCGGGCGAGGCCACCCCGCCCACCATCGAGACCCCTTCTCAAGATTTGGGCCGGGAACCCATGACGAACTAGACGTTTCAAAGGACCATGGCTTATTGCCGGAGGATTTGGAAACCCATCGAGGCAGCGGTGCATCACACCGGTGGGGATGAAGGCTCTGCGTGTTTCGTGGAAAGACGCCCGTTTTCAACCTCGCACAATTTGGTCCGCAAAGTTTTGCAACTACGTACGACGCTTCTTGCCGCACCTTGTACGACTGCTTAGGTATCTCGAGTAATCCATCACGCCGAAGGATCGATTCCGCGAGCGACTGGGCAGGGGAACCCGAACATCTAATCGGAACGGTCCTGTGACCGGAAATTTCAACGAAACTGAGAGAAAAGTTATGCCTGCAAAAAAACTGGCTGCAAGCCCTGACGAAAACCCGGAAGAAAAGCTCGAGGAACTGAAAGACGGGGAAGTTCTCGACATTGGCAAGCTCAAGGAGATGAACATCACCACGCTGACCCAAGTCGCGAAAGACTTGGCCGTGGTGGGGGCCACCGGCCTGCGCAAACAGGAATTGATCTTCAAGATCCTGCAAGCGCAGACCGAGAAGAACGGCCTCATCTTCTCCGAGGGCGTGCTCGAGTGCCTCCCCGATGGCTTTGGATTCCTTCGCGCCCCGGACTACAACTACCTGCCGGGCCCGGATGACATCTACGTGTCGCCTTCGCAAATCCGCAAGTTCGATTTGCGCACGGGTGACACCATTTCGGGGCAGATCCGCCCGCCCAAAGAGGGCGAACGCTATTTCGCACTCATCAAGGTTGAAGCCATCAACTTTGAGCCCCCCGATGAGTCACGCAACAAGATTTTCTTTGACAATCTCACCCCCCTGTACCCGCAGGAGCGCATTCACCTGGAGACGGTCAAGGATAACATCTCGGCGCGCGTGCTCGACCTGCTCACGCCCGTGGGCAAAGGCCAGCGCGGCCTCATCGTCTCGCCGCCGCGCACGGGCAAAACCATGCTGCTGCAATGCCTTGCCAACTCCGTGACCACCAATCACCCCGAGATCACGCTGATCGTGCTGCTCATTGATGAACGGCCCGAAGAAGTCACGGATATGCAGCGCACCGTGAAGGGCGAGGTCATCAGCTCAACCTTTGACGAACCCGCCGCCCGGCACGTGCAGGTCGCGGAAATGGTGCTCGAAAAGGCCAAGCGGTTGGTTGAGCACAAGCGCGACGTGGTGATCCTGCTCGACTCCATCACGCGCTTGGCGCGCGCTTACAACACCGTGGTGCCGCCTTCCGGCAAAGTGCTTTCGGGCGGCGTCGACTCCAACGCTCTCCAGCGGCCGAAGCGATTCTTCGGCGCGGCGCGCAACATCGAGGAAGGCGGCAGCCTGACCATCATCGCCACCGCCCTTATCGATACCGGCAGCCGCATGGACGACGTGATCTTTGAAGAGTTCAAAGGCACCGGCAACATGGAAGTGCACCTTGACCGCAAGTTGGTTGACAAGCGCGTCTTCCCCGCCATCGACCTCAATAAGTCCGGCACCCGCAAGGAAGAGCTGTTGGTGTCGCGGGACGAGTTGAACCGCATCTGGATCCTGCGCAAGGTCCTGAGCCCGCTCTCGCCGGTGGAATCGATGGAACTCATCATCGACAAACTCCAGAAGAGCCGCTCGAACGCGGAATTCCTCTCCTCCATGAGCAATGGCGGCGGCGGAAGGTC
>JBEKAD010000250.1:0-7577 GCA_050018435.1 Terriglobia bacterium | reverse complement strand
AAGGAACTTGCGGAGATTTCCAAGGACTTTACCAACCCTCGGGAACTGATTCGCGAGACGATCGCGAACTCGATTGATGCTTGCGCAAGCCGCATCGTCGTCGAGGCGCTAAAGGACGACAGCTCCGGGGAGGACGAACTCGTCGTCCGCATCATGGACGACGGTGTCGGCATGACGCGAACAGAACTGGAGGGATTTTTCGATCTCGGCTTCAGCAATAAGCGGGACCGAGACACAGCAATCGGCTACAAGGGGCACGGAACCAAGGTCACCTACAACAGCTCGACGGTGACTGTGTTTACGAAGTCGATCGACGGCGGGCCGACAAGGAAAGCAGTCTTAGCGAAGGCTCGTTCTTCGCTGAATCTAGCAGTGAAGCAGAAAGGGGACCCACCAGCAGTCCAGTTCTGTGAAATTGACAAGAGCGGTTTCCCCCTGATTGACGACGCAGCCTCAGGCACGGTCGTCGAGGTCCGTGGATACGACAACAACAATTGGAACGCCTTTGCACACGCACCGCTGATCGATTACATTCGCTGGTTCACAGCTTGGGGGCGAATCCACTCTGCTTGGGGCGAAACCCTGCCGTTCACGTGCACACTGAGCGTACGTGGAATCGGCGAGCGGCCCGCCGAGGTAGTCCCGTACGGCCACCCATTTCCACAGGAAGACTATGATTTCAGAGATCTACGTGCCAAAGACGAGCGGCGGCCGGAAAACTATTTTGTTCGCCGGTGGGTGTCCGATCCAATTAAAACGGATGGATTTCCGGACCACGAGTTCCGAATTGCTTTCTCGGTCGAGGGGGACTCGGCGAAGCGTCAGCACAACATTATGCTGAAACGCGTCGGCCGCCCTGAGAAGAAGCCGTATCCTTACGAATCTGCCCGGTACACCGTTTCCGACCGTTACGGAATCTACGTGTGCAAAGACTTCATCCCGATAGAACGTAAGAACGAGCGCTTCGCAGACCGCTCAGAGTGGACAAAATGGCATGCCTTTATCAACTGTCAGTCATTCCATTTGACGGCAAATCGATCGAGCGTGGAGAACACCCCTGCCGATCTTCTCCAAGCCATCTACAAGTCCGCCGAGGACTATGTTGTTCAGTACGTCCTCGAATCGGACGAGTACGAGGAGTTTGCGAGGCGAACGCAACTGGAGGCGGGTCGGCGCAAGGCAGAGCGCGAAAAGAAGGACGTCGTGCGCCGCTACAGGGCCTACCAGACGAAGACGCGGTTCCAGGTGCGTTGCACCGGCAAAACGCTGGAATTCCGTGAGCCGCGTAGCGAGCAAGGGGTTCTTTGGCTTATAGGCCAACTCGTGGGGCTGTGGCCTCACCACTTTTCGTCGTTGAGAGTGGCCGATCTAGATTCTCACTTCGGATACGATCTTCTCGTCCTTCGAAAGCATCACCTGACGGGCGCCGAGGAACCAGCGTTCGTCGAGCTGAAACACAACCTAAGGGACTCTGCGGACTTCAATCACTCTTTCGATTACCTCAGTAGCATCGTATGCTGGGAGACCGGTCTCCACGAGGATGAGGAACTCAGGGACATTCGGGATCATGTCAGAGTGTTTAAGATCGCTATGCCCAACAATGAGCGTTCGTTTACCAGGTATTTTCTCAACAATCCGGAAGGTGGATTGAACATCGAGGTGTTGGTGCTCCGCAAGTACCTCGAGGAGGTTCTGGCGCTCAAGCCTCTGAGCTGACCCAAACTGCTCGACCCGGCGGGCTGGCGGTCGCGGTAGGGATGCCGGTTGCCCGCGGGGCTGGCGCAGACACCTGTCTTTTGGTGTCTGCGATCCCGAAGGGACGTTCTCTTCCGGCGCCGCGCGGTCAGGAGTATACTCTCCTGCGCCATGCCCCTCTACCACCGCGTGTACACTCCCGGTGAACTCCAATTCATCACCGCCAGCACTTATCGCCGCACGCCACTCTTTCTCTCGGATCGGTTCCGGCACTGCTTTGTCCAGAGGCTGGATGAGGTGCGGCAGGAATTGCATTTCCTCCTCGTCGGCTGGGTCTTGATGCCCGAGCATTTTCATGTGCTGATCAGGCCCGAGCCCGCCGAAACCACTCCCCTGATTATGAAAGGGCTTAAAGAGGAATCGGCCAAGCGCATCATCAAAACGCTTCGGGAATACCATCAGTATCCTTGGTGCCGGAAGACGCTCGCCAGGCTGCGGCTGCCCTCCACGGTTCACGATGAATCACATTACCGTCTTTGGCAGCGCCGCTTTTACCCCTTCAACGTCTTCACCGAACACAAATTCCAGCAGAAACTGGACTACATGCACAACAACCCTGTGACCCGCGGGCTGGTGGGTTCCCCCGGTGACTGGCCGTGGTCAAGCTGGAGGTTCTACTATTGGGAGGATGCGTCAGTTCTCCGCATGGATCGGATGCGTTGAGTTCTACTTACGTCCCTTCGGGATCGCAGACTCCCAAAGGCAGGAGTCTGCGCCAGCCGGCCTGTCTACGGTCTACTGTTGCCGTGCTAGGCACCGTTCCTCAAGCCGCCCGGCCTTGAAAAATCCCCACGCAGAGAAGGGCGCTGCCCGATGGGCTCCCGCTCTCAATAATCAGGTACGGACCTGGCGCCGCAGGTGAACGTCCGAGAGCCCGGCGATATTGGTCATTAGCGATGTTCCGTGAACGCCGGGGGTTTAGGCCAATCATGGGTATGAACAAGTCTGTCTCCAGCAACAGAGTCGTGCTTACTCAAGGATCTGGCGCAGAGCGCCAGGTAGTAATACCTTGGTTCAATCCTGAGGATTTCTAGCAGTTGATAGTGCTCTCCACACTTATGGAGTTTACTGTCGGCCTTTACTGTCGACTGGATAAGCTCGCTGGCTCTTTTCCCGTGCTCGACAGGCCTGATGTCAACACAAAACGGCAGCTCACGCTGTGTTGGAAAGAACTCCCATCCAGTCTGATCGCCGGATATGTGATCTTTGGTAACAACTAGAATATGCTCCTTAGAGAAATCAATCACATAGGCGGGCTCTGCATCGGGCATATTGGGAAGGGCAGCGGCTCGCAAATAGCCCCCGCCTTCTACCCTTTTCATCCCTGTGCGAGTCTTTTGTCTCGGATCGAGCCATCTATCCTCCGAGAAGTCAGATTTGACCATATTGCCTTCGACATATGTGCTTCTATCCTTAAGAGTCTCAATACGCTTCTTAATCTTGTCCCACTCCGGGGACTTGCCCAGCACCCCGAGTTCCAGATCCGGAAGTAGCAGGTCCAAGGCTCTGACCACTCTGGAAAAGGATAGGAAGAAATCCTTCCTACCCTCTGTATAGCGGTGATCTGCCTCTTTGCAGAGACCTTCGATTTGGGCTACAAGAACCCCCTCCGCTTGGTCGGCATCCGCGGGTTTGGCGGACTGGATCGCCCTCTGGCACGCCAGGACTACCCGCACCAAGGCGCGAGGGAAGCCCACGAATTTTCCTAGCTGGGCGAGAGCGAGGTCCGTGTTCTTGTACTGGGTCTTTTGGAGCCATTCGTCAACCAGACCGGATACGCGAATCGTGCAACTTGAACATCGTTCGCAACCACACGTCTTGTGACCGGGGATATCGCCCTCCAGGGCGATGAGATTCAATAGGATCTTGGTCGTATCCTTTAGCCGCTGCTCGGTAGCATCCAATGCCTGTTGAGAAGCTGCAAGGCTTTCCGGCGAAAGCTTTAGGGAGGGTTCCGTACCAAAGGGGGGTTCGACTTTTATGGTTTTCGGGTGTGCGGCCCCAATCGCCCGGACTGCCATGGCAAATTCCTGAGCAAACTCCATGACGGAGCTATGACGATAATCCCGTTCCCTGGCGAGTGCCTTCATGACCACATTTTCAATTTGACTTGAGTCAGCCAGGTCAGGGTTAACAGTCTGGAGGGGCGGGGGTGTTTCGTTCAAGCGGGCGCGCAATACCCCCAGCAGCGTGTCAGAATGATAAGGCTGACGGGCGGTCAGCATTTCATAGGTGATGATGGCCAGTGAGTTGAGGTCGGAGCGCGGGTCCAGATTCTCGCTCGGCATCCCGGACGCTTGCTCAAAGGACATGTACTGCAGCGTCCCCATGAGCTTTCCTGCCTCGGTATGGGTCGTCGACTCGCGCGGCTTGGCAATGCCGAAGTCCCCCACTTTGACTTCGACTTCGCCCTCCTCGATACGCGGCAGAAAGATATTGTCGGGTTTCAAGTCTCGATGGATGATGCCAAGCTTGTGCGCCGCATCCAGCCCTCGAGCTACCTGCTGGATTATCTCCGCGCATTCCGTGGGGAGCAGTGGCCCGCGCTGTTGGAGCGTTTGAGCAAGCGTCTCACCTTTCCTGTATTCCATGGCGATGTAAGGCGTGCCGTCGTCCCCTTGCCCCGAATCATAGATGGTGACGACATTAGGGTGATTAATCGCACCCAGGGATGCGGCCTCGTTCTTGAACCGCAGCAGGAACTCCTTGTCATCGAGTAGCTTTTTGTGCAGGACCTTGAGGGCCACGCGGCGATTCCCGACACTAATTTGCTCCGCCAGGAAAACTCTCCCCATCCCGCCTACTCCGATTTCGCGGACGATTTGAAATTTCCCGGATAGACCTGCCGTCAATTGCGCCACCGTGGCGGTTATGATCGGGGGCAAGGGAGTCCCATCAAGCGGACAAGAATCCCTATCGTCTGAAAAATTCTGCTGGCATTTCGGGCAAGTGCGCATGGGGAGCCACGCTTTCCAGAATCACGTGTGTCATGAGGAATCGCGGATCAGATTGCGCGCGCGTGGCGCATACATGGTTCCACGGGTTACCTCGTCACGTCGCATAATTCAGCTAGTGCTATAGGTCCTGACAACTGCAGAAAGAACCCATTGCCTGGCGCTTCGCTCGTGAACCAGTGGAGCCGATTTTGGATCTGTTTGAGAACGGGATGATCGTATAGCGATGGGGGGATCTGGTTAGTAATATCCCGCAGATCGTTCGTGAGATCCATGGCTTGCAGTTGGCGCGGATCACCGTTTGGATTGTCCACCGCAATAATCTGATAACGGGCCGGCATGATCATGTTCTCAGGTTTTATCCCTTGAAAGAACTCGCGGTGCTTCTGATAGGGTGCCGAATCACTGCCCACCGAGCACCGGGGTAGGTCATAGGACTCGATGTGATTCTTTATGTGGTCGGGACCATACACTTTATAGATACGAGTCCCTGTCTCCATGTCTTCAGGAATCAGATCCCCAAATGATGGCTCGCCGATGTGGCATTCGAACCGTAGTAGGTACGATCCACCAGCCCTTGGAAATGGTCCGATCCGAAGACATGTAAAGGGGGCGTTATCGCGCTCTTTCTCGGAGAGGTCGGGCAATTCATCCTCAAGATGGAAACCTGCGGTGTTTTCAGGGGTGATAAGCTGTACATCTTTAACCGTCGTCTCCCTGTCTGGCGCAGGCCGGATGGTCAGTGTCCCATCCGGCTTGTCGAGAACCCGATCCTCCAAAATATTTCGGAATATGTAAGAATAGGGAAACCGTCCATCCTCTTTTTTGTGTTTGTCCCAATCGTCGGTGGTTGCCAGCCGGCAGTGGTCCAAGGTGCGCCGGTGTATCAGTTTCAGATACAAATACGGGCCTTCATATGCCGTGACCGTTAGCACGAGATTTGTGCCGACATGAACCCCATCTTTTCGATATGCACTGAATCGGAGGATCTCTTCGACCAGCTCTATTCGAAGTGACCGATCACCCACGCATAGAAGGCACATCATGGTGTTGAGCTCCTCTCGACAGTGTCCCCCTAGGCGGTCGTCCCTGGCTTTGCCCTAACGTCAAGACCTATAACGAGAACGATCCTGTTGGAGGTTTTGTTCACGGCAGGACTCTCCTCTCTCCCAAGTAAGAGGCGAGTAATCTCGTGTCGAACGACATTGGGCTTTCGCCAGTTCTAATGTGATCCCATCCTGATCGGGTCAACCGTGTCACATCCTGCTTGCGAGTCAATTGCTTAATGCCTCGGCACAGTCCGAGCCTGGTCGCTCGGCCCGCCATCGCAACTGCACAATCATAGAGAGGATTGGCGCTTGCCACCAGACCGCCCTCTCTCGACCGAGATGGCATTAATTTTTTGCAACTTCAGTAAGTGTCGCGTGCGCTACCGGTGTCTCATATAGCGCGTGTGGGGGTGGTTTGTCAAGTCTTTATTATAACCTGAATTTACTCCGCTAACGTCAGACTCGACAAAAGGGTACTGTGATATTCCTGCGTCGCTCTCGCCCTTATTTAGGCACCAATATACTTGGCTGACCAAGCTCTTGCGGGTGCTAATTTGCATCGTTGTATGCTTGGCATGGATGGGTTGTGGAAAGATCGCGGTCAACCCACGCGCAAACGTGCGTACAGTGAGGAATCTTAAATACGTCGTCATACTCTATTTTCCCGAAAACATACATTTGAGTGACGCCCTCTTGCATGGCTCGGACCTGCGGCTCGGTCAAAGGCGTATCTTCCAGATTCTCGTGCCCCCCAATACTAATCTTCATAGACGGCATCAAGGACATCTTCCCTCGTGGTTCCTTCGTAGGCTCATCGTAGACAAAACTGGGTGGCTCGTTCTTCAGAAATGTCCGATACTTGAACAACATTACTGTGTTGAGAGATGGCGTCTTTCCACTATTTTGGACATAGCCGATCCAGACGAATCTATGCCCCGGACTGACCACGTTCTTGATGCTAATATCGGTTATGCCAACCCACGCCCTTTGGTCCAAATGAAATTGCTCGATGGTGGCCATGAGGGATTTTTCGGCCTGTTGCCTGTTTTTCCTGGATTCTTCCAGAGCAGTAGTAGCAGCGTCTGTGGCGGCTATCATCTCCTTCCATTGGAAGTAGACCAACAGGGCGTATCCGAGGATAGCCACAAAAGTAGCTGCCTCAATCAGTACCTTAATCCTCTCACGTCGTTCATTACGTGCTTTACTGGCTTCCTTTTTGTCCTGTATGGCTGGTGGAACCTGAACTTCGGCCCTCACAAGTGGTGGGTAGCATTGTTCGCGTTTATTTTTGGCTTGTTGCTCTTTGGCTATGGATTCAATCTGTTTTTGTACTCCCAAGAACCCCGTGTGGACACGCTCGCTCAGCGTGCTCAATTCTCGCAGAATGCGCTTGGCAACCAGAATGGGGTAAGCAGTTTTATCCATCGAAGAGAGTCATATTACCACTTCCAAAAGCTCTTTGATCTCCCAAACATGGTCTGCGATCCCGGCCTCCATAGCGGGAGTAACTCGCAGAGTTTGATGGACGCGGCAGAAGTTATACCAAGCAAAATACAGCGCCAGCATTGCATAGAGCTTTTCCCATTTCTTCGAGAAGGCATTGGTCAAGCGGGGTAGCGCAGAGGTACGCGTCTTTTGCGTTCCTCTGCGGCTCTTCCTTGTTTGGCGCAGGTGATGCGGGAACGCCTCGAGAAAAGCCGCAGAGGAGAGCAAAGTACGCCTACCTCTGCGCTACCGCTCTCCGCCTCGAATGTCTCCCCTCGGAAACTGCGTACTGCTTTGCCCATCGATGGAGAGTCGAGCTTGAGGGTCACCTTAG
>JBEKAD010000249.1:0-7603 GCA_050018435.1 Terriglobia bacterium | reverse complement strand
CGAGCCACGGCGTCGTAAACCGTCCCGATCGAGGTGGTCTCGAAATCCGTGAAGTTGATCGAGACCTGGGCCCGATTCTGCCCCTTGAGCTCGAGGCCGATGGCCTTGACACAAGGAAAACCGCCATTCGACGCGCGAATCTTCCTGGCAACGGCTTTGGCTACCGCAACCTCCGGCGTGTTCAAGTTGATGTTGTAGGCAATCAGGAACTTGCGCGCCCCCACCACCGTGGCGCCCGCCGTGAGGTGCAGCGCGGCCTCGCCGAAATCTGGAAGGCGCGCCGGGTTGGTGGCAATCTCCTCGCGCACGCCTTCAAACTGGCCGCGCCGGATGTTCTCCAGATTCGCGCGTTCCGGCCTGCGCGCCGCGGCTTCATAAAGGTAGGTGGGGATCTTAAACCGCCGCCAGGTTTCTTCCGCCACCCATTCCGCGATGCGGACGCAGTCTTCCAGCGTGACGCCGGCAAGGGGCACAAAGGGTACAACGTCGGTGGCCCCCAGGCGCGGGTGCGCCCCCTGATGATGGTTCAGGTCGATCAAATCAGCCGCTTCGGCGATGCCGCGCAACGCCGCTTTGCCGACGCTCTCACGGGTTCCGACAAAAGTGATCACCGAACGGTTGTGGTCAGCATCCATCTCCCGGTCGAGCAGGTAAACGTCCGGCCCGGCGAGCAAAGCGCGAACGATCGCTTCCACCACGGCGGGATCGCGCCCTTCACTGAAGTTAGGAACGCATTCGATGAGGGTTTGCATGGTGCGAATGTATCACGAGAATCAAAAAAACTGTTCGTAGTCAGTCGTCCCTGGTCCGTTGTCAGTTCGCAGGGGTCGGCTATCAGTGGTCGGCCATCAGGTACAAGCACGTTGGGTGCTCTCCCGACCATGGGCCTCTTCTGGCAACGGACAACGGACTACGGACAACTGACAAGGGACTACACCCGCGAATAAATAATCTGTCCGCGTTTGACCGTCATCCCACAATGATTCACCGCGAAGTAATAAGGAATTTCGCGATAATCATTGACATCCAGCACAATCAAGTCGGCCTGCTTGCCTGCTTCCAATGAGCCGACGCGGTCGGCGCGGCGCAGGGCGCAGGCGCCATTGATGGTCGAGGCGGCGATGGCCTCCGCCGGCGTCATCCGCATCTGCGTGCAGGCGAGAGAAAGGATGAATTGCATATTCAGCGTGGGACTCGTGCCCGGGTTGAAATCCGTGGCCAGAGCCACAGCGGCTCCGGCGGCAATGAGCTTGCGCGCGGGAGGATACCGCTTCAATCCCAGATGGAAATTGGCTCCCGGCAAAAGCGTGGCGACCACGCTGGAGCGCGCCAGGGCGCGAATATCCGCAGCCGAAAGCTTGTCGAGATGGTCGGCGGACGCCGCGTCAACCTCGATGCCGAGGCGCGCGGCCCCAGTGCGGGAAAGTTGCTCGGCGTGAATCCGGGGCACCAGGCCGAACTTCCGGCCCGCCGCCAGCACACGGCGGCAGTCTTCCACGCTGAACGCGCCGCGGTCGCAGAAGCAGTCGATGAATTCCGCCAATTTCTCTCTCGCCGCCTGATCCTTGGGCGTTGTAGCGCCGCCCTTTAGGGCCTGCCCTGAGCGGAGCGAAGGGGCGGCAGGTGCCGGGCTGAAGCCCGGCGCTACATCAGGCGCTACGTCTGCTCCGGCAGCCAGGGGAATCAGCCGCTCGATCACCTGGTCCACATATTGCCGGGACCGCCCTCGAAAACTTGGGGGAAGCGCGTGCGCGGCGAGCAGCGTCGGTACTAATTCCAATGGCGAATCGGCTTGGAGCGCTCGAATGGCGCGCAGGATCTTCAGCTCCTGCGCGATGTCCAGCCCGTAGCCGCTTTTCACTTCCACCGTGGTCGTGCCGTGTGCGGCGAATGCGTCAAGGAATTGTCGTGCTTGTCGAGCGAGCGATTTGATGCTTGCTTCCCGGACTTTCTGCGCGGAAGATTGAATCCCGCCACCGGCGCGCGCGATTTCCTCGTAAGTCTTGCCGCGTAAACGCAGGTCGTAATCGTCCACCCGGCTGGCGGCAAAGATCAAATGCGTGTGCGAATCGACGAAGCCGGGCATGACCACGCGCCCGCGGCAGTCGATGGCTTCAGCGCGCAGGCGCAACGCCTCGCGTTCCAGTGAGCGCGTCGAGCCAACGCGCAGGATCGACTCTCCCTGGGTCAGCAGGCCGCTCCGAGGGATAATTCCCAGTTCGCCGAGCGCCGCACCGCGGCGCGGAACCGGCGGGCCTGACAGGGTTATCAGTTGCGCGGCATTTCGGAAGAATAACCGGGGTGGAGTAGGGCGCGTCATTGGACGAAATCAAGCTTTCTGTTAGAATACCGCCAACCGCAGCCAGGAGGTGACTGTTTATGCCCAGCTACGAATACGCGTGCAAAGCGTGCAAGAAAACCTTCATCGTGACCTTAACCGTGGCAGAACACGAAAAGAAGCGGGTCGCTTGCCCCAAATGCAAAAGCAAAAAGGTCGAGCAACAGTTTGGGTCGTTCTTCGCGGTGACCTCAAAGAAGAGTTAAATGCGCCCTTCGACCTACCCCCTCACCCCCGGCCCCCATAGGCGCTAGGATGAGTCATTCGATGCTCCTTGGCGAACTCGTTGCGCATGTAAGGAGGCGGTTCATAAGGTGAGAGAGCGGGTGCTGGAATTTTTCGAGGGAGTAGATTCGTTTTCTTGGTGCCTCCGTTAAAGCCTGACGCGCCTGGGGCCACCGCGGCTGCTTCTTCTTATTCCAGCGCCTTTGGGGGCCGGGGGTGAGGGGGTCACCCAGGAACAAATTGAGCTGTTATTTCTTGAAGTCCAAACAGTTCGCAAGGTGGAGGTCAAAGAGTTCATCGGTAAACATAGGAATCTTCGGATGGGCGCACAGGTCTGGCTCGATCTCCCAAGGATTTTGGCCATGGAGTACCCACCGCGGTCTTCAGCTCGATGAACTCCGGGTCTTGTTTGCCAACCAACGTAATGTCGTCCAATTCGAGGCTGGTTGTTTCCGTTTTAGCCAGCGCCTTTTGGATGCGAGTATAGCCGTAATGGGGGCCTTTTGTGTCAGCTATCGATGAAACGATCACAAGGCTCCATGTCTCTCTCTCAGGCAAGTAATACCAAAGGGCTGCGGACACCGGAAACCGCTGAGCGTCAAGCTGTTCGAGCAATTTCCGGCCGTCCTCAATTTGCCATTCTACCAACGCCGTCTTATGCATCGGAGTACTCCATGCTGGGGATCGGAAACTGCTTTTACGATAGCCCGTGCCTTCCTTTGGCTTTTCAGTTCATAGCGACTCTTCGCGTTCCAGTCCTTAATGATACTCCAATTCACTCCAAATTCCGGATCGCGCGCCTCTTCTCGGTCGAATACTTCCCTGAGATTGACCTTGTCCACGAGTTGTGCAAGGTTGTGAGTATAAATATCTCGAACAAAATTCGGCTCTGGAGGGAAATCGTACCGCTTCGTCTGCTTGGCCAAGCGGGCTTTGAGGGCGCATTCAATGGAATACCCAGCAAGGTAGTATGCTCCAGAGAACTTGCGGTTCCTCAAGAGGAGCTCTGCCTCTTCTAACCGGCATTGTGCCAACTGTTTGAAATCTGCCCGGTTCATAGAATACACCAAACAAGTAAGTTGGAAAAACCTGGTCTCGACACGCTGGGTCCTGACCTCCGAACTTTACCTAGCGGTGGGAGTCTACCCACGTGGCAATTCGTCCGAGCGCCTTCCGGATGTTCTCAACGGAATTGGCGAACGAGAAGCGCAGATAACCCTCTCCCCAGGCGCCGAAAGCCGTTCCCCAGAGGCAAGCCACACCGGCTTCGGCGAGTAGCGCGTCAGCCAGCGGGCGCGATGCTTTGCCGGTCTGCCGGATGTTGGGGAAGACGTAGAACGCCCCGTGCGGCTGGCGGCAAGTGAAGCCAGGGATGCGGTTCAGCCCCTCGACGATCACGGCGCGACGGCGGCGAAACTCCTCACGCATCACGTCCACCGAATGCTGCGGGCCGCGCAGCGCCTCGACGCCGGCAATCTGGCTGAAGCTGGCGGTGCAGGAATTCGAGTTGGTCATGAGCAGCGTAACCTGCTTGGCCAAATCGGCGCGCATCACGCCGTAGCCCATGCGCCAACCGGTCATCGCGTAAGTTTTCGAGAAGCCATTCAGGATGATGGTCTTCTCCTTCATACCCGGGAACTGCGCGATGCTCGAGTGCTCGCCCTCGTAGATCAGCCGGTCGTAGATTTCATCCGACAGGACGAAGATATCGCGGTCGGCCAGCACCGTCGCCAGGCGAGCGATTTCCGCGCGGCCCATCACTCCGCCGGTGGGATTGTGCGGGCTGTTCACGATGATAAGGCGCGTGCGGTCCGTGATCTTCTCCAGGATTTCGTCCACGTTCACGTCAAAGTCATGGTCCTCGCGCAGGCCGTAAGGAACTTCCTTGCCCCCCACGAACCGAATCATGGATTCGTAAATCGGGAAGCCGGGATTGGGGTAGAGCACTTCCTCGCCTTCCTCAATGAGCGCCAGAATCGTGAAGAACATGATGGGCTTGCCGCCGGGAACTATAACCACCTCGGACGGGTCGACGCTGATGCCGAGGTGCTGGGCAACGTCGGCGGCTGCGGCTTCCCGCAACTGGGGAAGTCCCGCCGAGGGGCCATAGTGAGTCCAACCCTCGCGCAGAGCGCGGATCGCCGCCTCCACGATATTGGCCGGGGTGGCGAAGTCCGGCTCACCGATTTCCAGATGGATGATCTCCTTCCCCTGAGCTTCCAGCGCCCGAGCCCGTACGAGAACCTCAAAGGCACTCTCCGTTCCCAGACGGTTCATGCGGCTTGCCAAACGTAAACTGCTCGAAATTGTGCCCACGGTTTACCCCCCGGTTGGTTCTGAATGAGAGCCGCAGTAAAGATTCTCAAGGCTCGACAGGATAGCTCTTAGGCAATTCAAAGTCCAGACTCGGAAGATCGTGGTAGTGTCTCAGTTTGATGTAGAGGCGGCTTTACGCCGCCATCTGGCGAGGTAAACTCGCCGCTACATCATCAAACTGAGACACTACCAAGATCGTCTATACAGAGCGACATAAATTGTAGCGGCCTCATAGACCGCCGCTACAGGGCAATGCGCAAGGACTTATGTCGTCCTGTATAGCAAACCCGCCACGATGCGACCCGAGGGCGGCTATGTCGATCTGAATTTGACGCGCGAGGGCGGTAGGCGTATGGTTTTGGCGTCGAGATGAAGTTGCAATCGGGAGTTCCGGCTCCGGCTATGGGGGTGTGCTGTGCTCCCCTTTGTTCGGCCAGCTTGTCTCATCGAATCCGGCACCCGGCGGTTGCCGGCATAATTGCAACTCGAATTCCAGTACCAAGTCGCAGAAATCAGCGACACTATTTGTAGCCGGGCGGAAGGACGGGGCTTTAGCCCCGTCGTAGGACTCAGGTTGATTTTTGGGGGCTTTAGCCCCTGAAGCGAGGCGGCTTCAGGGCCTGAAGGCCCGTTCAATCCTTTGCCCAGGGGCGGCGGGGCTAAAGCCCCGCCCTTCCGGGAGCTATAAATAATCGTGCTTATTAATGCAATTAGGCACCAGAATGGACCGAAACCACCTATGAAATTGTCACTGATTCTCCTTCTGTTCGCCGGCACCCTCAGTGCCCAAACCTACCAACCTACTTGGGACTCGATTGACAAACGGCCCACGCCGGCCTGGTTCACCGACGCCAAGTTCGGCATCTTCATCCACTGGGGCACCTACTCGGTGCCGGCTTATGCTCCGGTGATTCCGGGAAAGCTCGCCTACGCTGAGTGGTATTGGAACAATATGACACGCGGCAGGGATGATCCCAAAGCGGGTCCCGTTCAGACAGGCACCTGGGCCTATCATCAGAAGATGTATGGCCCGGACTTCCCCTATCAGAACTTCGCGTCGCAGTTCCATGCCGAATTATTCGACCCGGATCACTGGGCCGACGTCTTTGCACGATCGGGCGCGAAATATGTTGTGTTGACCTCGAAACATCACGAGGGATTCGCCTTGTGGCCCAGCAAGCAGGCCTCTGCCACCTGGGGGCGGCCTTGGAATGCGGTCGAAACTGGGCCCCGGCGCGATGTCTTGGGCGACCTGACCCATGCGGTCCGGCAAAAGGGTCTGCGCATGGGCTACTATTATTCGCTTTACGAGTGGTACAACCCGTTGTGGCTGTCTGACAAGCCGCGCTACATCCGGGAGCACATGTTTCCGCAGTTCAAAGACCTTGTCACACGCTACCAGCCTTCCCTCATCTTCAGCGACGGCGAGTGGGATTTGCCATCGGCGGGGTGGCACAGCCCCGAACTTCTCGCCTGGCTATTCAGCGAGTCTCCGGTGAAGGACGATGTGGTCATCAACGACCGTTGGGGGAAGGACACCCGCCACAAACACGGCGGCTATTGGACTACCGAATACACGCCCGGCATGAGCGGCATGGATCATCCCTGGGAGGAGAGCCGCGGCATGGGCTTCAGTTACGGTTACAACCGTGCCGAGCGCTTGGAGCACTACCACACGGGCCGCGAACTCGTGATCATGCTGGTGGATCTGGTCAGCCGCGGCGGCAACCTGCTGCTTGACATCGGACCCGACGCCGACGGAAACATCCCCGTGGTGATGGAGGAGCGCCTCCTGCAAATCGGCGACTGGCTGAAGGTGAACGGCGAAGCGATCTATGGCACGAAACCATGGAAGGCCGCGCGGCAATGGAGCGCCGGCGAAGTTCCCAGGATCGAATACAACCGGGAGTTCGAGACAGCCTACGATGTGACGAAGCTGGCGGCAAAGCCCGAGCCGGGCAAGGCGGCCATCGAAGCGTTCTTCACCACGAAGGGCAGCGACCTGTTCGCGATTCTGCCGCGCTGGCCGGGCCGGAACTTTCTCCTCAAGGAGGTGACGGGCGCGAAGTCGGTGACTCTGCTCGGGTCCACGGCGCCGCTGAAGTTTAAGGCGGCAAAGGGCGGGATATCCATCGAGCTTCCTGATCTCCCGGAAGAGTTGCGGCCGCAGCCGGCTTGGGTGTTGAAGGTGAGCCAGTGAAGCCACTCATGATCGTTCTCCTGTTCGCGCCAGAGGCTTCGTTTGCCGCACCGGAGGCCTCGCGCGCCGTCCTGGCAAATTCTCCTGATGGCAGATCGAATTTCCGAAGTGCTAAACATTTTCGGGTAGGGAAGCGGTGCCGGGTGAAATTCAGCGCGCCCTTATGTCCGGTAGCGAGTTTCTCCGCACAGACGAATTGCCGCCACGGCTTTGGCGAAGAACTTTCGTCAATTCGGGCAACGTGACGCACTAATTTCTGCCCAATGTCAATTTCCAGGAAGCACCAACTCAAAAGGTAACAAAGATGCACAGCAATCCCGATTTAGTGCGAACCGTAATGAACTCGGGGGGGCACAGAAGTTTGCGCAGATTCGTTCTGACCGCCCGCAGGGAGGAGATTTAGCAAGATCCAGTCACCCGCCTGGAGTTGTGCCCTCAAGAAACCTTTTGCAACGGAGGAGCATCCCCACAATGTTGTCCGTCCGCCGCATACGTCCGAGGAGGGTATAAGATGTACCTTGGCA
>JBEKAD010000248.1:0-7615 GCA_050018435.1 Terriglobia bacterium | reverse complement strand
CCGTCCAGGTCCCCCTTGCTGGAAAGCGCGCTGCCGAGGCCAGCGTGCACGGCCTCATTCTTGGGGTTCAAGTGCTGGGCCGCACGGTATTCAGCGATCGCACCGTTCAGGTCACCCTTGTTTGTGAGCGCGGCGCCGAGGTCGACGTACGCCGCGTCAAAACTGGGGTTCAAGCGCAGGGCCTCATGGTATTCCATGATCGCACCGTCCAGGTCGCCCTTGTTTGTGAGCGCGAGACCAAGGTTGTAGTGTGCCTCTGGAAGATCCGGGTCCAGGCGCAGCGTCTCACGGTATTCCGCGATCGCACCGTCCAGGTCCCCCTTGCGTCCGAGCGCGATACCGAGGTTCAAGTGCGTCACGTCAAAATTGGGGTTCGCGCGTAGCGCTTCGCGAAATTGCGCTATCTCCCCGTCCAGGTCGCCCTTTTCTCCGAGCGCGGCGCCGAGGTTATGGTGCGCCTTGTCATTATTCGGGTTCAGGCGCAGCGCCTCGCGATACTCCGCGATCGCACCGTCCCGGTCGCCCTTCTCATCGAGCGCCACGCCGCGGTTGTAGTGCGCCTGGTCATTATTGGGGTCCAAGCGCAGCGCCTCCTGTACTGCGGACTCGGCATCGTCCCACTTCTTCTCCTGACCCAGGACATTGGCCAAGCCCATGTAAAGGTCGGCGTTTTGAGAATCAAGTTGCAATGCCGCGCGGTATTCCTGTTCGGCCTCCGCATACTGCTCTTTCTTTGCGAGTCCCACTCCGTGCGCCACGTGCCGGGAAAGCTCGGCTTGCCGAGCCTGCGCCGCGGGATCAGCGGTCACGGGCTTCGTCACCTGGGCGCTCTTGAGGGCCGTGATCAGCTCATCGTCACCGCCGGCCAGACGCACTTCCTGGAGATAATCATCCTGCGGCTCGAAATCGATGCCTCGCAGTTTGACCAGCATCGCCACGCGGTGGCTCGGCGCCTGCCCGGCGAGTAGGGTGACCACCTGCACCTGGTTCAGCGGCTTCTTCGCACTCGCGGGCACAGGCTGCTGCGCCCAAACCGGCAGGGCAAAAACTAGTCCCATCCCCAACATGAGAAAAGTTAGCCTTGTTCGGGATCTCATTGCCACCTCGCAAAGCTTCAGGCCAATTCAATCTCCAGCTTGGTCACTGACGCCGGCTGGAAGGTCCAGGAGAAGCGCGAGCCCGAAACGCTGGCCGGCTCGGTTTTGGGCGCCACTGCGTTGGGATGATCGAAGTCATTATGTGCGTGAATGTCGGGTGCGGTGAGCACTGTAACCTGCGCGGACTTTGCCTCGCCCCCGCGCAGCGACACCTCCGCCACGCTTGGTTCGCTGGCGTGGGGATTCACGACGGTGACCACCAGCGTTTTCCCGTGCAACGAGGCCGACCCGGCGAGCCCCCAGAGCGATTTCGCTTCCCCTTCGGCCGAGGGCCAAACGCCGTTCGGCCCTGCCCAGATTGACGGCGCATCGCAAACCAGCCGCAGCGAGCGTCCACCCTGATGCGATTTGTATATATCGAAGACGTGGAAAATTGTGGTTGCCACAAAGCGGTCTTCCACGGCCAGGAAGAGCGTGTTGATGTTGTTCACCAACTGGGCGTCGTTGCACATCGCCAGCTTTTCGGCGTGGCGATTGAAGATGTCGAGGGTTATGGCGGTCACCAGCGCGTCCCGCAGGGAGGGAACGTAGCTGAAGAGGTACGCCGGGCCGAGTGCGGTGGTCTTGTGCCAGGCGCCCCATTCGTCCACCAGCAGCTTCACCTTGCGCGCCTTGTCGAATTCGCCCATGGCCTGCCAGTGTTGGGTCACCAGCGAATCCATGACGTCGGCCTGCCACAACATTTGGTACCAATCGTCGGCGGTATATTCCAGGGAGTCTCCTTTGCCGGTGGTCCCGCAGTAATAGTGCATCGAGAAGCCGTAGAGCCGGTCAAGCAGGCGCGGGCTCTTGGCCACCAGGTTTTCCATGAAGCCGCGCGTCCACGACACTTGGGGATCGCGCCCGCCCGCTCCGGGCCCCGACCCGATGAAACGCAGCTTCAGCCCATAGTCGGGAACCCAGGAGGTGAAGCGGCGGAACTCGACGGCGTATTCTTCCGGGCGGAAGTCGCCGCCGCAACCCCAGGACTCATTGCCGATGCCCCAATAAAGCACGTTGTAGGGATCGCGGCTGCCGTCGCCGGCGCGGGTTTGGGCCAGGGTGGTGCTGCCTGCGGGCGAGTTGCAATACTCCACCCATTCGTCGAAATCGTGCGGGGTCAGGCTGCGGACGTTGGCGGCCACGTACGGCTGAGCGCCGCAGAGTTGGCAGAAGCGCATGAATTCCGCCGTGCCAAAAGTGTTAGGGTCGTATTTCTGCGGGCCCGCGGGCGCGTTGCACAGTTGCGTCGTGTTATCCCAAAAGTTGGTGCGCAGCGGGCGCTGCGCGCGCGGGCCGACGCCGTCGCGCCAATTGTAGCTGTCGGCAAAGCAGCCCCCCGGCCAGCGAATCACCGGCACGCGCATCTGGCGCAGGCGGTCCACTAGCGCTTTGCGGATGCCGCCCACGTTGGGAATCTTGGAGTTCTCGCCCACCCAGATGCCATCGTAAACCACCTCCCCGATGTGTTCAGTAAACTGACCATGGAGTTCCGGCGCAATGGTGCCGATGGGCTCGTCGAGCAGAACCTCCACCAAACCGTCGGACGCGCGCGCGGAACGCGGCGCCAATCCAACCGCAGCCATTGCCAACGTCGTAGAAAGGAATTCTCGCCTTTTCATGATGACCAACCTCCGGAGATACGTGTCTTGATTTGCGCCGGTAGATTACCAGAGTCGAGGGCGGTAGCACAGCAAACACAAGCCAAAGACAAATCAAAAGGCAAAGGGCAAATGGCAAAAGGAAAAAGTGAATACCTATAGGCGCGCAGTCTCTCAATTGCAAACCCATATTTTCTTGTTTTTCTAGCAAGGATTTTTGAAGGTTAGGCTCTTCACTTTTGCCCTTTGCCCTTTGCCTTTTGATTTTCTTTTGCGCCTCGGGCGCGGTGGCCGCCCGGGCCCGAATGCTTCAGCGGGCGAGGGGGTGGTTTTCGATGGCGTCGCAGGCGGCTCGAACACCATTCTCCTCTGCAATTCTACGTGCGGCCCCGGCGGCGCTTGCCGTGTAGGCCGGGTCGGTAAGCAAATGCTCTAGCTCCGGGGACGCGCGCCTAGCTGTGTAGTGCTTTCGCGGAATCGCACGCGCCACGCCCAAGCGCTGCAAGCGGGCGGCGTTATCCGGCTGATCAAATGCAAAAGGCACCACCAACATGGGACGGCCCGCGGCCAGCGCTTGCGCACACGTCCCCATGCCCCCCGAATGAACAATAACCGCAGCCCGCGGAAAAATCTTTGAAAAGGGCGCGTAGGGGAAGGCCACGGTTCCGGCCGGAAGTGGTTCCTGAAGGGGATTGCTTCCTACCAGCAAAACCGCGCGGCAACCGAGGCGCCGAACGGCGGCGAGACTCTCGCGGTAGAAATTTCCTGCCTGCTGCACTGCCGACGAGCCAAGCGTGAACACCACGGGCGGGGGACCTGCGCCAAGGAATCGTTCCAGGTCAGGGTCAATTCCCTGCCCGTGCTCGCCTTGGTCATAGAACGGAAAGCCCGTGACGAGCGTGTGCGCCGGCCAGTCAGGCTGCGGTTCTGCCATCAGTGAGGAAAACAATGCCAGCACCCGCTGAGGGGAGTGCTGCCCCTCGAAAACGGGATCTTGTCCGAGAGGCAACCCCACCGAGGCGCGGAAGCGAGTGATGGGTGCAAGCCAGAATTTGGTCTTCACCCGACCAAGCTCTTTGACGATCCCATAGAAGGCCGGGCCGAGGGCTCGAAGTTTAATAACAAATGGATAGGGGGCGATCACCGAAGGGTCGAAGCGCGAGAAAAAAGACAAGGGGGCCGTGACGGTAGAGAGCCAAGGCATTCCGGTTTTTTCTGCGGCGATTTGCGCGGCGAAGGTGATGGGGTGCGTTACGATGAGTTCGGCCTCGCGAACTGCCTCCATCACTTCCGCGTAGGCAGCGGGAACCGATGGATACAGGATGTGGCGAACCAGGTACTCCGGGCCTTTCTTCAAGTCGATCAGCCGATCCATGACCTCGGAAATTTCGAGCCCCAGATGCGGACCCATGGGAGCGAATCTCAAACCCGTTTGTTCCACCTTGGATCGATAGAAATTGCTCGTCGCCAGGGTGACGGCATGACCTCGCGAACGGAGTTCAAGCCCGATGGCAATAAACGGGTGCAGGTCGCCCAGCGAGCCGGTGGTGGTCAGGAGAATTCGCTTCACCATGGATTCATCCAAGGTAAAGGAACGTGCCCAGTCCTGTCTAGCGGGCATTTCTCACCAGCGAGTGGAAGGGCGGGGCTTTAGCCCCGCCCTTCCAACTGTTCGATGAAAGCAGCTCAGGTTGGCGAGAAATCCCGGCTCGGTGAATCGATATGCCTCGGGCCAACGGGGGCTGGACTGGTTCGTAAGTCGCCGTCGCAACCTACGAAACCGCCTGTCACGACGACAACGCGGCCACTCCGGTCAAATAAGGCGGGCAAGCACGGCGGGGCTCCGTCATTTTTCCGCGTGTTGCGCGGGCGTGGCAACCAAAAGCTGCTCCAGGCCCGCCAGGCGGGCACGCAACTCCTTCATTTCTTGCTCACCCAATTTCTCCGCGCAGCCTTCTGCAATGCGCTTTCCCCGCTCCACTAGCATGCGGCGATCCTCCGGGTCCGGCAGGGTGACGGCGATGTCGCCGAGGGCGCGCATCATTCGCAGACTCACCGCGACATCCGTCTGTGAATACAGGCGGATTTGCTCGAACGCCGAATCCAACATGCGCCCGAAGTTGCTCCACATGATGCTGACGCGCACCACGCCGGGCGGATCGCAGAGCAGCGACGAAGGCCCCTCCCGGGAGGCAAAGCGAATCAACACGCGGCTGAGTTGGTCCACGCAGCTAATCGCCGTGCTGGGGTCGTTGACGGCCGGGGAAATAGCCTTGAGCGCTATGTCCACGATCTGCAAGACGCCGAACTCCACGTCCTGCTGCAAGGTTCGCGAGGGGCCGAAGTCGAACGCGTTGCGAAGCTCCATGGCTCCTTCCGCAGACAATCGCTCCCCCTTATACACCCTCAGAAACGGGACTCCCTGCGGAACGAACTGGCCCACCCGTCTTAAGACGTGGACCTTCACGCGGTGCGACTTCGCCGTGGCCAGAAGCCGCTGCGTGTCGATATAGCGGATGTAACCCGAGGTCTCGCACAGGACGGTCGTTTCCCAAGTACTGGGGTCGATGGGTTCACTGTTGTCCACGCGCGGATACCGGCGCGGCTGCGGCATCATCTCCTCGATCATGGCCACGGTCTCGCTGGCGATCCGGTCCACGATTTGATTGACATTGATCGCCTGCGAGATGTGATGAATAAAGTAAAGGAGCCAACCCACGCAAATGAGCGAGAGCAGCATGGCGCCCAGGACCGTGGCGACGGGCGCAAAGGGTTTGGGCGCGGAGCGTGCCGCCGGAAGCGCCGCCATGCAATAACAGAAGGTGCCGAGAAAGATGCCGAGCGTCCATTGCGTCACGCGGTCACGGACAAAGCTCACGATGATGCGCGGAGAGAATTGCATCGACGCCAGGGTGAGCGTCATCAGCAGGATGGCGAAAACAATCGACACCACCGTCATGATGGAGGCCGCAATGCCTCCCAGAATCACCTGAGCCACTTGCGGGTCCGAGTGCGAGGGAAAGAGCACCGCGGGGACCCAGGCACTGAGGGCAGGTTCACTCTCCTCAAGCCAGGAGAACAGCGCGCCGGCACCGCCCAGCGACAGTGCGATGATCAGGGGGCGCACCAGAAAACCGCCCCGCAGGTTGTACATGATGTGGCGAAGCAGTAAAGGTAGGCGCTTGTTCATGTCCGTAGATTATCAGAGTCGCAACCAGCGGGCGAGACTTACGGTGCTGTCCTAATTTCAATGTAGCGCCGCCATCTTGGCGGCTCTGTGCCGGCTGGAAGCCGGCGCTACGCCTGAAATTAGGACAGCACCAGACTTACCGGCAGGCACTCAGTTCTGACGCCATGGTCCGGGACGTGCCAGGAGTTTCTGGAGGGGCTGCGCGTGGCGCGTCGAATCGAGGTGTGCTGGCATGTTCCCGAGGGCGCCTTTACCTATTCTCGCGGTGAAGTCGGATCGTATGCGGCATGGCGCGGACCTCAGACAGCGGAGGTCCGCGCTACGCCTGCTGGCGCCGCACCAAGCCGCCGGGTTGGGGTGGATTCTTCATCGGCATGGTTCCAGTCTCCTCCTAAGCCCCAAAGGGGCGACCTAACACAGCCCAGGCCAACGGCCTGGGTCAACGGCTTGTTTCCCGCGCCGAGCCCTGAAAGGGCGATCTACGCAACCCACCGGTCCGTCCCACAGATCGCGATGAAAATGCCGATTGCAAGGTGATGGAGGCAACGGTTAGCGCGCCCCTTCAGGGCTTGCGGATAAAAAACAGGTTGGGTTTCCCTGACCCAGGCCGCTGGCCTGGGCTGTGTTAGGTCGCCCTTCGGGGCTCAAAAGCGGGTAGCGACGGTGTTGCCGTAACGATCCCTAATGACCATGGGCTCTTTCTTCGATGGCGAACCCAAGGTCAATTCCCAAGACAAATTGGTCGTAGCCACCTCCGGGTCACACAACCTCGGGCGCCGCTCGAACGGGTGAATGCAATCACGAGATGCCGGGCTTGCCCTACCCGGCGTTCCGCATGGTGATTGCGGAACCAGGGGGCGGTCCGTCGGTTGACGGATCCCCCTACGGCGCAAGGCCTTGCGGACATCGGGGGTCCCAAGAGGTTTGGATTTGTGCGCAGTCAGAATGCCCTCGCAGTGCGGATTACCCGACAATCCTGTCATACTCAGCGTGCGGTCCGATCCAGAACCAATAGACTCCCTCCTTGACGTCAGTTCCCAGTGCCCGGTAATGTTCGCCGACGCGGACGGACCAAAGATGGCTTAGCCGTTTGAAATGCAAGGAAGGGTGACGCGGATCGGACTTGAGGAGGGCAAAGTTCTTGTCAGCAAGCGCTCGAATTTCGGTGGGCAAGGCTTGATACAACGTCCAAAACCCAGGGGAGGCAAGGTGACGGTATCTCATCCCCAGCATCCTGCGAGCTTAGGTCGATTTCTCAAATTTCTTCGAAGGCCGAGCCTAAGTCAAAGCTCGCGAGCCTTCCCGGCCTTGTAGTCGGCAAGCGCTTCGTTGATGAGGCCATCCAGCTTGCCCGCTTGGGCGTCCGCCTCAATCTGAGCGTCCCAAATCTGTGCATCGAACTCCACAAACCAAGCCCGAAACTTGGCAAGATCCGGTGGGGGCAGGCTCTTGATTCTTTGCTCCAGTTGCTCGATTTCGCTCATGAGGCGGCTCCTATAAAGTTGCGATCTAATTGATTCTACCCCGATTCCTCCTTTTTGGTGAAGACCATTGTATATACCTCATATCAGTAGTGTCCTAACGTTTGGTTTGAAATTCCGTGTAAGTGCCTACATTCTAAGGAATTGCAAGTGAAAACGGTCATAATCGATTTGAATTTTCCGATACTCTACAGCCATTCCACGTAC
>JBEKAD010000247.1:0-7615 GCA_050018435.1 Terriglobia bacterium | reverse complement strand
CGGGGCCCCGCTACGCCGCCTCCTTCCGATCTTGTGGTATCACGCCAGCCCCTGCTCGTCACCTGGCGGGGTCGCGCCGGCACTCGCCTTTCTCGCGTCTGCGACCTTGACTCTCTTCCGGCAAGGCCCTGGCGCGGGTATACTCTCTGGATGCGGCGGCCTTTCCTTCGATCCCAAACCTCGAGTGACCTCTCGGGGAACTGGTTCGGGAAAAGGCGGCATTGTCGATCGTTCTTCGCGGAGAGATGGAACTGCTTTCCGTGCTGACCCATTACCGCGGTCTGAATCGACTTTAACTCGGGTTAGGATTGAGGATTGCTGCGCCCACTACTCCAATACTTCCGGCCCTATCGAGTACGCCTGATACCCGTCGTCTTGGCGTCGGCCTTTGAAATGTTCTTCAACGCCCAGATTCCTTTGAGCGTGAAGTTCCTGATCGACCGCGCGTTGCTGGGCCACAACCAGCACATGATGCTCCTGATCCTGGGAGCGCTGGCCGCGAGCACCGTGCTCGTTTCGCTCACTTCGATCGGGCGTGACTATCTTTACGCGAAAATCACGGGCCAAATCGTCGCCTCGCTGCGGCAGCGGATGTTCGAGCATCTGCAACGGCTCTCCCTGGCCTTCTACGCCGGCACCGAAGCCGGCGACGTGATGTCGCGTTTCTCCAACGACATCGGCGCCGTTGAAAGCGGACTCTCGGCGGGCGTGGCGTGGGGATTGCAACCGTTCATGGATCTTGTGCTCTCTGCCGTGCTGGTGTTTACGCTGGAGTGGCGTCTGGCGACCCTCGGAATTCTGCTGTGTCCGCTCTGCATACTGGGCCCGCGTTTGTTTTCGAGGCGGGCCACGGAGGCGAGCGTCGCCAAGCAGGAGCAGGAAGGCCGCATGTTGTCGTCGCTACAGGAGACGCTCATGGCTCCGGCCGCCGTGCGCGCCTTCAACTTGCAGGATTTGATCGTCGCCAGGTTTCGCGAGCGCAACATGTTGTTGTTCGGCGCCGGTCTGCGGCAGCGCTTCATGACTTCGCTCATGGAGCGCTCGGCGAGCTTTGGCACGCTGTTGCTTCAGGTCGTGGTGATGGGGATCTCCGGATATCTCGCGTTCCGCGGCGCCATTACCATCGGCACCTTCGCGGCCTTCCAGGCGCTGTTTGTTTCGCTGAGTTACTCGTTTATGTATCTGGCGCAATACACGCCCAACCTGATCAGGGCGAGCGGTGGCGTAATCCGGATTGACGAGCTGCTGAAGGAGAAGCCGGGGATCGAGGACATTCCCGGGGCGGTGGAGCTGGCCCCTCTGCGGGATGCGCTCGAATTGCAGGACGTTCAGTTCAGCTATTCCGGTGAGCAGCGCCATCTGGATGGCGTCAGCCTCCGCATCCCCCGCGGAGCGTCGGTGGCTTTCGTGGGACCCAGCGGTTCGGGTAAGAGCACGGTGCTGAATCTGCTGCTGCGGTTTTACGACCCCGAGGGCGGCGGCGTGCTCTTCGATGGCACCGACCTCCGGCGGGCGAAACAAATCTCCCTGCGTGCGCTCGCGTCGGTGGTGTTCCAGGAGAGCGTCCTCTTCAACACCACGGTGCGCGAAAACATCCGGCTGGGAAATCCTGGCGCGAGTGACAGCGAAATCGATGCCGCGGCGCGGGCGGCGGAAGTCCACGACTTCATCGCGAGCCTTCCCCAGGGCTACGACACGGTTTGCGGAGAACGCGGCAGCCGATTCTCCGGAGGACAGCGCCAGCGCATCGCTATCGCGCGGGCGATGCTGCGCGATCCGTCGATTCTGGTGCTCGACGAAGCGACTTCCGCGCTGGACCCCGCAACGGAATCGGCCCTCAATGCCACTTTCGAGCGGCTGGCGCACGGCCGCACGATGATCTCGGTCACGCACCGCCTGAGCACTGTCGTCAAGATGCACCGCATCTTCGTTATGGATCGAGGCAAACTGGCCGAATCCGGAACGCACGACGAACTCCTCGCTCACCACGGTCTCTATGCACGCCTGTGGAACAAGCAGTCCGGTGTCCACGTGGAAGCCGATACCGGACGCGCGAGCGTCGATGGGGTATTGCTCGCCGGGATACCCCTTCTCGCCGACGCCAGCGAGGCGACACGCGCGGAACTGACAACCTGGTTCGCGACCGAACGTTTCGACGGCGGCCGCGAGATCTTCCGCCAGGGCGATGCGGGCGACAGGCTGTATATCATTGCGCACGGCACCGTCGAGGTGTTTCGGGAAGACTCCCGGCAGCAACTGGCCAAGCTCTCCGACGGCGATTACTTCGGCGAAATGGCGCTGCTCAGCGAGGAACCCCGAAACGCCACGGTACGAGCCATGGGACCTTGCCTCTGCCTGAGCCTCCAGCGCGATCAATTCCTGCAACTGCTGGCGCGCGAACCCGTCCTGCGGGAAAAGATCGAGCAAGTGGCCGCCGCGCGCACCGCCGCCCGGGAATAATCACGAGCCCGTACGGACACACCGCAGGCTGGCGCAGCCGTTCGCTTTATAACGTCTGCGATCTCCCGAAGGGACTACCCGCCGCGTCCATCGCGTTCAAGAGCAAGCCTGATCCGCCGGCAGGCGATCCAGCAGTTTGCCGCGGATCGGGGCGGACAGCGCATGACGCTCCAGCGAGGCTCGCGGCATTTGCGCGGCGCCGGTTATGAAACCCACGCACTCGCTCGATCCGCACTGGCATTCGAACGGTTCCGCCATCTCCCACTCGGTGGCGGGATAAAAGCAGTGCAGTTCATCGCCGGGCGCGATATCGCGCAGCGCGCGCAGTCTTCCGGCATCGATATCGAACAACACATTGGGCGAACACGAATGGTTCACGTAGCGGAGCTCGAAGGGAAGCGGCTCCGCGTGTTGATCGGGGCCGATCCGCACTGTCCAGCGCGTAGGCCGGCTCCGGCGATTTCCCCAGGCGAGGTCCGCTACCGTATCCCCGGCTCGCCATGCTCCGCGGGCGGCGAGACCGAGACCGGAGCCGTTCCGCACGATCACAAAGGGCCGCCGCCCATCCGGTGAGGTGCTGAGCGACGCGGTGTTGAGCCAGGCCGACCGCACGAAGTCCGAAACATGGCCGCTGTAGCGCCGGCGGATTTCCGGCAGCAGGTAGTCGGTGCCGAGTATAATCCTGCGGCAATCTGTCGCCCCGCACTGGCACTCGAATCCCGCCATCGAAGGTCCACAGAATGTGGCGTATTCGGCGGTCAATTCCTCGCCTTCCGCGATGTTTCGCCGCGCCACCAGATTCAAACCTTCCAGCCAGGTGTTGGGATCGCACGCGTGATTGATGGGGCGCCAATCGTCCGGATTCTCGCTCCAGAGAACGTGCAGGTCTGCCGTCACGGGCCAGGCATACTGGTCGAACCACTGCCGCCGCCATCCCCGCCAGTGCCGCTCCACCTGCTGCCGCGACACCAGTGTCTGCGGACGCTCTTCGTAACGCTCCACAATTTCGCCCTCGCGAATCGCCCGGCGGGCGAACATGCCAAAGCCGCGTGCTGGTGTGAATTGCAATTCCCATACTCGGCACGCGCGGTCGCGCCGCCGGATGGCGCAGGCCAGCACATGCTGGAGAAATCCGCGATGCCCCGCGGGATCGTTGGCGAGAACGAAATCGGCGCTGCCGTACTGACCTTGCGGATAGAACACCGCGCAATTGGGGTTGATCTCGAGCATGTAGATCGTTCCCGCTCCATCCATGCGGATATCGCACCTTCCATACCCGGAGCCGCCCAGCGCCACGAACGTCAAGGCCGAAGCCTCCCGCAGGCGCGCCGCCAGGGCGGGATCGGAGACCCTGTGCACCTCCATCAATTCGTAATCCTTCCACTTCAGGTCGAAGTGCTTGAACGATTCACCGGGCGGAAAAAGAAACTCCACGGGTTCCAGAACCCAGGCCTCTTCGTCCGCGTGGCGCGGTTCGGCGACCAGCACTGTAAACTCCCGCCCTTCGACGAACTCCTCGATGAGGGCGGCGCCATATGCGGCGATGGTCCGTTCCGCCTCCCGCAGGAGCGCCTCCGCGTCGGTCACGCGGCAGCTCCGGAAAATTCCCACGCTCGCGTATCCCCGCGGGTGCTTGACCAGCATCGGAAAGCGCAGCTCCCGCACGGCGCGATTTGCGTCGCGGAGGTGGCGTGCCATCACATAAGCTGGGAACTTAACGCCCGCGGAGTGGCACGCCATCTTCATGGCTTCGCGCGAGGGATCGTAAAACGACGATCCCGCACCGGTAAAGGCGATGTTCATCTGCTCTAGCGCCTGAACCACTTCGATGCCCGTAGTGCCCTCATCCCACGCGCCGTCGCAGAGGTTGATTGCCACGTCGAAGCCCTCGCGGGCGATCTGGATCACCTGTCGCACCGCCGTGGCTTTACAAATGTGGAAGTGAGCGCAATTCCTGTCCGGAAGGTAGACCGACGGATCGCAGGGCGGTTCGAGTTTGCTAAAGGGCGCACTCGAACCATCATCCAATGGATGCAGAATCGCGATTTTCATGGCGTGCGTGGCAACCTCGCCCCGGTCAGAACCATTCTAGAGGGTGCGTGCACCGAAGTCAAAACCCCGGGGGCAGAACGTCAAATGCCAGGCGGGTAGGTCCGCGGTTCGTTCCCTGTGGGTAAGGAAAAGCCGCGGACCTACAAAACAGGTCCGCGCTACACTTCCTCGGTCTGAGTTTCTGCCCATCATGGGCAGCCAAAAGGCGGTCAATGCTCAGAATGACAGTGCTAATGAGTTTTTCCGCAAGCTCTAAAGCCCGGTGCTGCTTCGGCATCATCCCGAGCCGCGTTAGCGGCGCCATAATGTGGCCCACGGCGCAAGAAGGTGTGAAAAAGTGCTTTGTTTACCGCCGAGGCGCTGAGACGCAGAGAAAGGGCATTTTATTTTCAAATCTCCGCGCCTCTGCGGTGAGGAATATCTCAGGGATTTCTTCACAGGGTCGCAAGCTGTGGGATTGCACAGCGCAGAGCGTGAGTCCCGATCTGATCGGGACGACATCAGAATCCCGCCCGGTCCTTCGTGATGATGTCGCCCCTGCCGGGGCTTGAGAATTCACTCCATCTCCCGATTATCCCACGGCTGGCGCCATGGGCCAAATGATCACGCCCGCGTACGCGGGCTTGACAGCCTGCGGAAAAACCCTGCGGCACTGTCATTCTGAGCCCGCATTTTGGGCGAAGACCCCACCCTAGTCTACTATGCTCGCCGACCCCCGCGAACTGCCGGGGTCCTTCGCTCCGCTCAGAGTTTGTGACTCTTCTAAATTCGCGTGTAAGTCGGGATTGAAAACAAAAGACTTAAGCACACGAAAATGGCCTACAAATAAAAAAGTCACAACCTCTCAGGATGACAGCATTTAAGCATTTTTCCGCAGCCTGTTAAGTCGGAGCAAATTTCAGCTCGTCTTGCGCAACTCTGCCAGCCCGCCTCGGGGGATCAGCAGGTCGAATGCGTAGGTGCTCGTTCTCACCTCGAGGGAGGTTGCCGATACCTGTTCCAAATAACAATTTCGCAGGGCCACCTGCCATCGGCCCGGGCGCATGTTGTCGAGATAGAGGGCCACGCGTTCCTGGTCAGAAGCGTTAATAAGGTAGACGGAGTCGCTGCCGCCCGCGCTGGCGGGCGCCGTGGCGGAGGAACCCAGGTAGAGAAACGTGGATTTGTCTCCCTGCACCTGCAATTGGGGAGACAAGTGGCCGAACCCCACCGGCTGGAAATGGCCCTGCCAAAGCTCACTCTGATGCGCGCGGTAGAATTGCGTCCACGCCGCCACCACGCGCAGGTGCGACGCGGGCAAAAGTCGAAAGTCGACCCCGAACACGGGAACGCCGGTGAGCGTGGTCGTGGCGCAGCACACCCCGACGTTCTCATCGGATTCGCGAATGTGCCATTGCACGGGGTCGATCTTGCAAGCCAATCCATGCGCGTAAGACCGCACTACGACTCCCAGGCTGCGATTCAGATCCAGATCAAAGGGCATGTCCGTGGTTTCCATGACGTTGAAAAACTGCTTGCCGTTGAGGTTGGTCATGGGCATGCGGGTTTCCATGAGAAAGTTGGGCTTGAAATTCAAAAGGGCCTCGCGGACCGCGCTCAGGCAGGCGTTATAGCCTTCCCCCGCCGAGGGGGTGAAATGCGGGTGCGAACTGCGGCAGGGAGTGTGCGTGCCGTCCATAAAGTCGAGCCAGAAACCGTCCAAGTCATAGTCGCGTGCCAGCTTCGAGAAGGTGCGCGCCAGATAGGCAGGGGTATCCGGGTGGCAGGGGCAAAGATAGCTCCGGTCCTCGCCGGGAGTGTCTTGCCTCAGCATTCCGCGCACTTGCTGATAGGCCGCGGTTTTCCTTCCCACCATGAAGAGCGCAACCCAAACCGTGGCGATCTGCCCCCGCTGGTGAATGTGCTGCACCAGTCCGCGAAAATCCGGGAATTTGTTCTGGTCCGCTGTCCAGTCGCCGGTGTAGTCCTCGAATTGCGCAAAGTCCTGCGCCGTTCCCAAGCCACCGGTAAGCTGGTCCTGGTAGCCGGCATCAATCGACACGTTCTTGATCCCGACTATCTGGCAAAACTCCGCATTCTTCTCAATGCTCTCTTGGGTGATATTGAAGCCGAAGGGATACCAGGAATTCCAAATCGGCTCGAAGGCAACCGGTGGAGGCTTCACCACAGCGATCTTACCGGCGCGCTCTGCCCACTCGCTGTACTGCCGGAGGGTAGCGAACCAATCCTCTCCCCGCATGTCGAAATAAGCGCCGTCGATGAGTTCGGCGCGTTGCAGGGAATAGCCGACGGGTTTTACAAACTCAAACTCGTAGTTCAGGCCTTCGCCTCTCTCGGAAAGGCCGAGCGAGTAGTTCTTCATGCGCAGGCCGGTGGCTTCAATTTGGTCAAGCAGGCCGAAGGCAAAACGGATGCGCCCTTCCCGGTTGGCGCAGAGGGCCAGGGGAATGCCGGTGTTCGCCGCGTAGGTCCGGGCAAAGTTGTCTCCCGACGCCAGCCCCCGCGTGTAAACGTCAAACTCGCCCGAGGTTTCCGGTGGGCCCTGGCGATAGCTCCAAAACTGATAAATGTCCGTAAAGACCTTTCGAGATTTTAGGGAGTAGGCACGGACTACAAACCGGTGGCCGTCTTCGCGGCTCAAACGAAAGCGAAAGGTAACTAGTTGCGGCTCCGGGTGCGTGAAATCGACGATGAGGTGATAACCGCCACCCATGAATACCGATTGATTCTTGTCGCCGGAGGGCTGCGGCCGCCATTCTCCAACCGGAGGATCCAAGGCGAACCCAAGCTGCGCATCCCATTCCGACAAGGCCTCTAACTTGACGGAGGTCTGAGGAGCGGAAGCCTCAGCCTTCTCCGAGGCGGGAAATGCCACTCCCGACGGGAGAGCCAGCCCCACAAGCGAAGCCGCTCCGAGAAAACTGCGACGATTAATTCCGGGCATTGAAATCCTTTCGCGATGAAAGAAGCGATGCTAACTGCAATACTGTTCACTTAGCGCGCGTTTTCAAATGGCCTTGCGCGAAGCGCCTTGGACTGCGGTAGCAGCAGCTACCGCCTTTCTTCCTCCGCCCCTTGCGCCTTGGCCGTATGAACCGAAGGC
>JBEKAD010000246.1:0-7621 GCA_050018435.1 Terriglobia bacterium | reverse complement strand
GTTATTGCAGTTCTAGTGCCGCAAAATTCAACGCTTGCAAGTGTCGCCGGCTGACAATAGTCCCCTATCCGAGCTAGTGCCAAGTTGCAGAAATCAGCGACACCATTTGTAGCCGAACGGTAGGACGGGGCTTAGCCCCGTCGTAGAACTCGGGTTGATTTTAGGAGCTTTAGCCCCTGAAGCGATGCGGCTTCAGGGCCTGAATGCCCGTTCAACCCTCTGCCCAGGGGCGACGGGGCTAATGGGTGGTTGACCTGTTCGATTTGTCCTGTCGCCCACCACCCCCTCCTCAGCCGAGGAGGGGAGGTATCTTCATGAGAGTTTCACTTGTAGGCAAAGATCGCGGCATAGAGGATGAGCAGGATCATGATGAGACCGATGGTCAAGGCCGCGAAGCCGAAACGCCGCCAGAACGTAACGACGACCGGCGGTGGAGCGGGTATCAGATGCTTTTCCAGTTCACCCCGTTCGACCAGTTCGCGGTACTCGCGCGGCCGGTCGAGTTTGAACTTCTCCAGCGGTTCGCCCTCGGTGAACACCCCCGTGTCGATGGGAAATCGTTCCGGCCGGAAGTGGGTGTTGAAGAAATGCACGGTAAAGATGAATCCCACAGCCAGCAGCGCCTCGTCACTGTGGATGATGGTGGCCACGTTGATGAGGGAGCCGGGCAGCAAGCGTGTGAAGAATTCCGGGAACCAGAGAAACAATCCGGTGCTGCCAATGATCGCCACGCCCCAGAACACCGCGAAGTAATCAAACTTTTCCCAGTAAGTCCAGCGGCCATATTCGGGGCGCGGCCCACGGCCCAAAAACCATTTGAGCGAGGCGATGAACTCCCGTCCGTCGCGGCGACTGAACACCATGCTCTCCGGGCTGAAGATGAACTGGCGCCAGGTTTTGCCACTCGCCCGGTGCTGGCGGAACAGGTCCCAGAGGTGCAAACCGAAATAGGTGAAGGTGAGCACGGCGCAGAAGCGGTGGATGAGCCCGGCGCCCTCGAAGCCTCCCAGCAGGTGCGAGAGCACCTGGGCCCAGCGCGTATAGGAGAACTTCAGCATCATGCCCGTCATCGCCAAGCCCAGAAAACTGGTAATGACCATGAGGTGCAAATTGCGGTCAAACGGCCGGAAGCGGCGCACGTAGGAGGCTCCCCGCAATTTGCCACCCGCCTTCAACTCCCGGCTGTACTGGAGCGAGCGTGGCAGCCAAGCCGCCGTATGCAGCCCGGCCACCACCAGCGTGCCCATTAACAGCGAGGTCATTCCCCAGAAGGTGAGGAACAGAAAGGGATACTTTTGGGGATCGTGGTGGGTGGCGTGGGTCAGGTATCCCGCAAAGCGGCGGTTGGAGCCGGGATGGCACTGGGCGCAGGTCTTCACGACGTTGGCGCGACTGAGCCGCGAGGCCGGATCGGTTATGGCGCGGACATCATGAGCTCCGTGACAGTCGTAGCACTTGGCAGTTTTCACGTAACCCAGCTTGGAGACCTTGCCGTGGTAGGTGTCGAAGTAGGTTTTGGTGATGGCCTCATGACACCGGCCGCATTGCTCCATGATGTGGAGGCGGAAATCGGAGAGATCGGTGCGCCGGATGGTGTGCGCGGAGTGGCAATCGTTGCACACCGGCAGTTGCTTCGTGGTGTGGGTCACTTGGGGGGAATGGATGCTGGTGATGAAAGACTCGTAGATGCCGTGATGGCACCGCCCGCAGGTGGCCGCCACGTTGCGGGGGTTAACGCTGGAACGCGGGTCAAGGGCGGGGAGCTCGCGGTGAGGGGTATGGCAGTCGGCGCAATTGGCCGTCACCGTAAGCCCGCTCTTCAGCAGCCCCTGGCCGTGAATGCTCTCATCATAATTCTCCACGATATTGGTCTGGGTGCCTTTATAACGGAGCGCCGCGCGCTGCCCCGTGCGGTGGCAATTGCCGCACAGGGTCGGAACGTTGCGCGAAAAGGTCGGCGATTGGGTATCGTTCCGGCTCAGGATTCCGTGCTTGCCGTGACAGTCCGTGCAGGCGGGAGCGTCCGGGCTGCCTTGGGCCAACAACTGGCCATGAATGCTCTGCTGGAAGTCTTCGACGGCGTTGGCATGGCAAACCGAGCAATCGACCTTGGCGGTGATGGTGGCGCAAGGCCGGGCCAGGGAAGGGTCACCGCCCGTGTGGCATTGCCCGCAGGCTATCCGCGCGTGCCGCGATCCGGATAGTTCCTGCTCGTTCACGAACATGGAGCGCCCGCCGCTGGCGGTTTCGAGCTGCGGGTTGCCATGGCAGCGCTGGCAGTCTTGATCTGCCATCCCCTGGGCATAGTAGACACGCCGGATCTTGTGGGGCTCGTGGCAGTCCACGCAGGCCGGGATGAGGCCCGGGTGTTTCTCCCACAACTCGCCGCGAATGACTTTGCGGTGTACGGTCTCAATCAGCGCATGGCACTTCGTGCAGGTATGGGCGATGTTCTGTTTGGAGATCGAAGAACGCGGATCGGTGTGCGGCAAAACGAAGTGCGCCGTGTGGCAACTTGTGCAAACCGCCGTGACGATGAGACCCCGTTTGAACAAGCCTTCGCCGTGGATGCTTTCGGTATAGTTCTCCAGGATCTGGTCTTGCGGGATGGTGTGAGTAAGCTGGACGGGCGAGCCTTCGTGGTGACAGCGGCCACACAAAAGGGGGATCTGGGTGGTCGTGGTGGGAGAACCGGGATCGGAAGGCCACAGAATGTTGTGAGTTCCGTGACAGTCCTCGCAACGAGGGGCCAGCGGGTCACCGCGTTTGGCCGCCCTCCCGTGCAAGCTTTCCGCATACTGCTGTTTTTCATCGGCGTGGCACGCGCCGCAATCAACCGCGGTGAGCTTGGCGGGGTGGGGAAATTCTTTTCTGCCTTCCAGATCGCTATGACAATTGGTGCACTCCAGGGTGGCGTGGGGAGAAGCCCGTAGAGCAGCCTCGTTGAAGGGGGGTGGGACTTCCGGTTGGCGCTTGCCCATGCGGCGGCCGGTTTCGTGACAATCCAGGCACGGCTTGCTTCCCGGCAAAGGCTTGGGTTGCTGGGCGTTTAAGGGCCCAGCGAGGAGGGTAGCGACAAAGCTTGCGGCACTGAAAGTAACCAAAAGAAGCTTTCGCCCGACCACAGTCATACCATTTGTCCGAGATCCTGCACGCCTACTGTGGAATTTCACAGCAAGCCATCAGACCAGCAATTCGGTTACCAAGCAGGATTCGCGCTGCCTAATGAATGCGCCTTGATCAATGCCATAACGATGAATTCTGATTTTGCCGAATGGTTTCGCTCTAAAGCCCCGCCCTTCCGGGAGCCACAAATAATCGTGCTTACTAATGCAATTAGGCACTTGTCCTCAGTTTCGCCCCGCGCTCAATGCGTGACCTGGAAGCTGAAGACCGCGTCTGATCCGATTTTGCTTCCGGCGGGAGGGGATTGCGTGAGGATGATTCCTTGGGAGCCCCCGTTGGTGGCTACCGGGGTTACTTGCCCGATCTTGAACCCGTTCTTTTCCAGGACGCGGCGAACCTCAGCGATGGGCTGTCCAATGAATCGAGGGCAGAGGTAAGCCGGAGGTTCTTCGCCGCCGGAGATCAGCAGGTTAACCGTCGGGGTGCGCACCTCCGCCGTGGCGGGAGGGGGGTCTTGCGCCACCACCTGGTCCGGGTCGCCCGGCCAGGGGAGTAGGGCGACGTCTCCCACCGTCAGTCCTCGCTGAATGGCCGTGATCCGGGCCGCGCGCACGCTATCTCCGACCAGGTTGGGTACCTTCAGTTGCGGAAGTCCCAGGCTAACCAGCACGTGCACGTGCTGTCCCATCTTCAAGGGCGTGCCAGGGGGCGGCATTTGTTGCGCAACCTCATTTGCCGCGTATTGCGTGCTGTAAATCTTGTCTTCGACTTTGAGCTCCAGGCCCAGCCCGGTGGTGATGCGCTGAGCTGACTCGAGGGAAATTCCCACGAGCTTGGGCATGATCTCCTGCCGACCATGAATGGTGAGCCGGATGGTGGTGATGGCACTGAGCAGCGCCACGGCTACCAAAACCGTGAAGAGAAGGAAAAGCCGAAACAGACTCCGCAGACGTTTGCGCATGCCCATGGTAAGGGGATTTTATCACGAGGTAGGGTGGAAGAAAGATAAGTCGTAAGAATTCACAGCGGCGAATTTCGGCTCAGGCTCGGATGGTCTTTGCAGCGCAGCAATTTCCCGCCATCAGGCTTTCGGCGTATAATCGCACTCGGGCTTGAGACCATGCCATTCTTGCAGGAGGATACTCGGTGCAGCTTTCTGGAACACCGCAAGGGGCAGTAGAAAAGCCGTGACAAGTGACAGGTGACGAGTGAACTTCCTCTGTGCTCGCGGCAAAACAACTCGCGACCACTTTTTTGCTGAGCATACTCCTTATGCCCTTGTTTGGCGCATCTGCGACTTTGAAGGTCGGCGACCGCGCCCCTGATTTCGGATTGCCTGACCAAAACGGCAAGGTCGTTAAGCTCGGGGATTTTCGCGGCAAGAAGGCCGTAGTGCTGGCCTTCTATATTCGCGCCTCCACGCCGGGTTGAGCGAAAGAGATCAAGGCGTATCAGTCTGATATCGCCAAGTTCGAGGCCGCGGGCGCACAAGTGCTGGGGATTAGTCTCGACAGCCAGGATAGGAACCGCAAGTTTGCCGAGCAGACCGGCGCGACTTTCCCTCTGCTGTGTGACACCGAGAAACAAGTCGCCAAGGCATACGATGTTCTCAGCTTCACCCGTCTCTTTGCCAACCGTGTCACCTTCGTGATCGATAAAGAAGGCATCATTCGCCACATCGACGAAGGCTCCGCCGCGCTTGATCCTTCGGGCGCCTTTCAGGCCTGTACCCTGCCCCGAAAACAGTAGGCAGTAAGCAGTAGGCAGTAGGCAATACACACCTGAACGTGCGCAGTATCCTGATTTGCCGATGAGGACGCTAGCGAGGTCTGCCAGATCTCCACACCCCACTTCATTTTCCCGCTGCTGGCCCCCTTGGCTCTGAAAAAATACTTGACAAACTGTTGTACTAGTGCAACAATTCGTCTATGGCATACGACTCCAATTACGATGCGCGGACGGGAGCGGCGCTGTTCAATCGAATCGCCGTCCTGCGCGCCGAGCGCGGCCTCAGCCGCAGCGCGCTTGCCGACGCTCTTGCGATCAACTATCAAACGGTGGGGTACATTGAACGCGGTGATTTCAACCCCAGCTTGGAGCTGGCATTCCGCATCAGCGAGTATTTCGGCCTTCCGATCGAAGCCGTTTTCTCGCGCAAACCATTTCGTCCACTCAGCGAGGAGATTTACGGTAACCGAAACTCTCCTCGCCGTGGTACCTCAAAGTGAGTTGGGAGGACATCATGTTAAGAACTCCTGCATTTCTGGGTTTCTCGATGGTGCGCCGGAGCAACCGTCGCTTGCTGGTGGCGATGACCTATGCGAGCTTCCTGGCGTTGATGGCGACTGTCATAATCATTTTTCCCTCAGGACCTCAAATGAATGCGGTCTGGTTGTGCGTTTTTCCCCTTGCATACAACTTGGTGAGCAGGGCAATTTTCGGCAAGTTGGTCAAGGACACGGTACTCCCGGAGTTAGGCGGGGGCGGAATGATCAGCCTCGGCTTGGCACCCAGACGCCGTCGCGATGAGGACGGACCGGATGAACGTGAAGTGGCCGTAAGAAACGCCGCATACTTCGAAGCCTATCGTGCGCTGGCCATGTACTCGATTGCGCTTTGGTTGGCTTGGCCTCCTATCTTCCTGTTGAGCGCTTCGACTGCGGTCCGGGTCCTGTTGCTACTCACCATGCCATTGCTGGCGATGGCCTTGACGCTCCCCCAAGCGGTTGTGCTTTGGACCGAACCTGACGTGCCGGAAGAAGCAAGGGTCTAATGGGATCTTGGGCGGTTTTTGTGTGTCCTTGAAGCCGATGCGTTCCAATACGTTTGGTTCTCGCTTAGAGTTCAGCAACGACCTTATCATCCTTCACTGCGGGGATTTCGATCACCACAGTCATGCCGCCCAGGCGCGCGCGATGCACAACGCCGGCGGCGAAAACGAGCGCGCCGCCATTTTCGAGCCTCACGTGCTCAATGGGAGAGTTCGCGTCGCTGCGGAATTCTGCTTCCAGCGGATGTTCGGAGAAGTAGATTTCCAGATGATGCGGATGATAATGAGCGTCCTGCGCGCCCTTTTCGTTGGCGAAGCAGAGGGCAAAGGGGCCTACCGTTTCATCGGCACGTCCAGTGGAAAATTCGCGTGATTCACACAGCGCGTTAGCAGCGTCGCTCGCGGCGTGCCGCCATTCAACTCCCTCCATCGGTTGTTCGGGCTTCAGCAGTCTGCCCGCAGCTTTTAGCTTCGCGATTAACTCGCCTGCCAGAATTTCCGGCGCCACAACTTTCACATCTTGCCGGGAGTTCAGCGCGAAATGATCGAGTACTTCGTCGATCGGAATGGCCAGAACCTTCCGCATCATGCTTTCCTGCTTCAGTGTTGCTTCGCTGCCAGCTTATTCAGCACTTCGCCGAGCTTTTTGATTTCATCTCCATACCCTGCCCAATCACCCTGGCGCTGGAGCTGGAGGGCGCGCTCGTAGTGCTGATTGGCCTCGTGGATGAGCGCTTGAAGGTCAGGCGCGGCCGCGACAGGCTTGGTGCCCGCAGCCCCGGGGCTTGGCGATGCCTGGCCGGGGGTCGTGGCAGGCCGCGCCTCCGTCGTGGTCACGGTTCCACCGAAAATCTTGGTCAGGGCCGCGTCCAGGGTGGGCTCCATCACCACGTGGTCCGAATAGGCCACTAACACGCGCTGCAATTGCGGCAAAGCGCCGCTCGTATCGGCGGCGAGATAAAGCGGTTCGACGTAGAGCACGGAATTGAGCACGGGGGTCACCAGCAGCGTGCCGCGAATCACTTTCGAGCCGCCCTGTCCCCACAGGGTCAGTTGTTGTGAGATTCCCGGGTCCTGATCGATGCGCGATTCAATCTGCTGGGGGCCGTAAATGAGCTTCTGTTTGGGAAAAGTAAAGACCAGAACCTTGCCGTAATTCGGATCGTCGCAGCGCGCCGCCATCCAGGCAATCATGTTGTCCTTGCGCGCGGGTGTGAACGGCGCCATGAGAATGAACTCCTCGCGTGTACCCACTTCCGCCAGCTTCATGATGTTGTAGTAAGGGGTCATGGCCGTGCCGGGACCTCCCGCCGCGCTCTGGGCGACGCGCCACAAATCCTCCTTGTTATAGAACACGCGCGGGTCGGTCATGTGGAACAAGGCGTACATGTTCGCCTGAACTTTAAACAATTCCTCCGGATAGCGGATGTGGGCGCGCAAATCCTTGGGCATATCGTCCAGTGAATGGAAGACACCCGGAAACAGGCGCGCATAGGTCTGGATGAAGGGGTCGTCCGGATCGCTGATGTAAAACCGCACCTCGCCGGAATAGGCGTTGATGGTGGCTTTCACGGAGTTGCGGATGTAATTATCCCCGAGGGGAGCAGGTTCCGAGTAGGGATAGCGCGTCGAGCTCGTGTAGCCATCGAGTATCCAGAAAAGTGCGCCGTTATCGGCGATGACCATGTAGGGATCGTGGTCGTAGTGAATGAACGGCGTCAGGCG
>JBEKAD010000245.1:7648-9189 GCA_050018435.1 Terriglobia bacterium | reverse complement strand
ATGGGACGAGTCTACAAGTCCAAGAAAAGACCATTCCAACTCACAAGATTAACTAAGGTCATCCGGTGGCTAAGGAAATCTTGATTATCGGTGGCGGTTTCGCCGGCCTCGCGGCGGGTGTGGCGTTGGCCGAGGCAGGCAAGCGGGTGTGCTTGCTCGAGCAGAAGCCGTATCTCGGCGGGCGGGCTCGCTCGTTTCGCGATCCCACTACCGGCTCGGTTGTGGACAACGGCCAGCATCTCTTCATGGGCTGTTACCACGCGACGATCCACTTCCTCAAGACTGTCGGAACTCTCGACCGGGTTCATTTTCAGCCCAGGCTCGCCGTGCCGTTTCTGGACCGTGGCGGCCGGCTCTCGCGCCTCGATTGCCCGGACTGGCCTTCACCCTGGCATCTGCTTTTGGGTGTGCTGCGCTCGGGGTGTTTCTCGTTGAAGCAGAAACTGGAAGTGCTGCGCTTGGGGAAGGACCTGCGCATCGCCCGGCGGAACTCCGCCCCCGCCGCCGGCGAGAGCGTCACTGCGTGGCTCGGCCGGGGGGGACAATCGGAAGGCCTCCAGCGCAATTTCTGGGACCTGCTCTGCATCGCGGTGATGAATGAAGATCCGCGCATCGCTTCCGCGCGGCTTTTTGAGCGCGTCCTGCGGTTGGCGCTGTTTTCTTCTCAGGCCGACTCGCGGCTCGGCATCGCGCGCGTCGGGTTGAGCGAGTGCTACACCGACGCAGCCGCTGCTTACATCGAAGCGCGCGGCGGCTGTGTGCAAACCGGGCGCGGCGTTAAGCAGTTGCTGATTGCGGAGGGTGCCTGCCGAGGTGTCGATTTGGGCGCCGGGGAGAAAATCGAGGGTGTTCCGGTGATTTCCGCCGTGCCGTGGCAACAACTTGCCGTCGTGCTGCCCGGCGATTTGCTGCGCACCGAGCCATTGTTTGCCGCCGCCCTGGCGCTTCGTCCCGCGCCCATCATTTCCATCAACCTGTGGTTTGACGCGCCCCTTACCGATCTCGAGTTTGTGGGCTTGCGCGGAACGACGATCCAATGGCTTTTCGACAAGAGCCGCATTCTGGGTGCCAACGACCACTACGTCTCGCTGGTTCTGAGCGGCGCGCACGAGCACGTCAGCCGGTCGAAGGAAGAACTGCTGGCCATTTCGTTGCGAGAGCTGGGTGAAATGTTGCCTGCGGTCCGTAAGGCAAAGCTGCTGCACTCGCTCGTCATCAAAGAGCGCTTCGCGACCTTTTCGCCGAGCCCGGAAGCTGAGCCGCTGCGGCCGCCGGCACGCACTCCCGTCCAGGGGCTCTTTCTGGCGGGGGATTGGACCGCCACGGGCCTGCCCGCCACCATTGAAGGAGCCGTGCAAAGCGGTTACACTGCGGCGCGGGAACTCTTGCAGGGAACAGGGAACAGGGAATAGGGAACAGATGAGAATTTCCATGAAGACGGTGGCCGCTGCGTCGCTCGTGATACTCGTGGTGGTTGTGGCATGGTTGTCGGGAGCGTCTCAGGAGGCCCACGGATTTCGAACAATCGGCAATCGTCAATC
>JBEKAD010000245.1:0-7624 GCA_050018435.1 Terriglobia bacterium | reverse complement strand
TGGATCTTCATCCACCTGGAAGGCTCCCCGCGCCAAATCGGCTATCAGCACGGGTATTTGCTGGCCCCTGAAATCCTCGATGCCTTTGAAAGCGTCAAACTGCGCGACACGCACGACACCCACCGCGAGTGGGGCTTTTTCCGCCACGCCGCGCGGGAAATGCTCTGGCCGCGAATCGACCGTGAATATCAGGAGGAATTGCAAGGCATCGCCGAAGGGCTGAAGGCCCAAAGCGTGGCTCTGGACCTGGATGATGTTGTTGCCCTGAACGCGTTCGAGGAAGTTGCGGACTATTATGTTCCCTGGTATGACGCGAAACATAAAGTGGCGAATGCCCCGCACCTGGTGAGTCCCGGCAACTGTAGTGCCTTTGTGGCCACAGGCAGTTATACGCGCGACCATCACATCGTGATGGCCCACAACGCCTGGACTTCCTACCTGGACGGCGAGCGCTGGCGGGTGATCTTCGACATCGTCCCTCAGCATGGCCAGCGCATTTTGATGGACGGTTTTCCGGGCGTCATCACCAGCGACGACGACTTCGGCGTCAACTCCGGCGGCCTTCTGGTGACGGAAACCACGATTGCCCAATTCGTCGGTTGGGATCCCCACGGCAAGCCGGAATTCATGCGCTCGCGAAAAGCGCTGCAATATGTGCGCTCGATCGACGAGTATGTGCGCATCATGCTTGACGGTAACAACGGCGGCTATGCCAACGATTGGCTGCTGGCCGATAACAAAACCGGCGAAATCGCGCAGTTCGAGTTGGGCTTGAAAGCTCATCGAGTATGGCGAACGAAGGACGGCGTCTTTGTAGGTTCCAACTTCGCGCGCGACCCGGAGGTGATCGCCAAAGATACCACCTTCGATCCTCATAACCCGGCCACTTCTCCCAATGCCCGCCGCACGCGCTGGGAAGAACTGATGGAGCGGAACAAAGGGAAGATCGACGTGGCCCTGGCGGAGAAATTCATGGCCGATCATTACGACGCTTTTGAGAAGCGGGACGACGCCGATGAGCGCTCGCTATGCGGCCACGTGGAGGCCTCGCCGCGCGGCGTGGAGATTTGGGATTGGCCCCCTTACTATCCCGGCGGAGCCGTGCAGGGCAAGGCCATCGACAGCGCGATGGCCAAGGCCATAAGTTTCTACGCCCGCAGGGGACATCCCTGCGGGGAGGATTTTCTCGCCGCGCCTTTCCTCCAGGCGCATCCGGAATTTGACTGGCAGGCGCCCTTGCTGCGCGATATGAAGGCCGGGCCGTGGACACGGTTTCAAGCGGGTGAGCGCGCCCCGGTCGATTGAAGGTGATGTAGCGCCCGCCTGAAACCCGTCCCTTGTCCGGTGCAGCCGTCCCGCAAGGAAGCCGGTGAGTGTCGCGTGACCCCGCGCCACCCGCGCCGGGGTTGATGACCCTCATTTCGCCGTCAGTTCGTCGGCAAGCGGGGCGGCGTCATAGAGTTTGCGCAGGACTTCAATCATGGCCCGACTATGGACGGCCACGGCCCGATTGTTCTCTTCGTAATAGACGTAATCGCCGACCAACCCTTCGATGTTGCCATCGAAAATCAGCCCCACCAGTTCACCGCGCTTGTTGATCACCGGTGATCCTGAATTGCCGCCGATGATATCGCACGTGTTGACAAAGTTGAGTGGAGTCGAGAGGTCGAGAGTGGCTTTCCGCTCGAGATAACGAGCCGGAAGGTTATAGGGCGGTCTCAGGCCAAAGCTGTAGGCGCGATCATAGAGGCCGTAGAAAGTCGTCTCGGGAGGGGCCTGCGTGCCGTTCATGGGATAACCTTTGACGGCACCAAAGGAAAGCCGCAGCGTGAAGGTCGCATCCGGGTAGAGGGATTTACCGTATGCCGCGAAGCGGGCTTTGCCAATCCCTTCTCCCGCGGGTGTTTCCACACTCTCCACCTGATCCTCGAAGGCCTTGATCATCTTCCGTTGCCAGGGATCGACCTTGCGGGCGAGCACAATCAGCGGATCCGTGGAGGCCTGAACGGCTGATTCTCCGCCCTCGATGAGCGCTTTGCGGAAGCTCGCGTCGACCAACTTGGTATTGCTCAGCGCTTCCTTGGCCACTTCCTCCGGTGAATTTCCTGCCAGCACTTCTTTGACGAAGGGATCGTCAGGCCCCAGCTCATCTCGTGAGAACTCCAGGAACCCCGCCAGCATCGCTTGCTCAAAATCCCGATAGACCGGCGCCGGGGAGAAAAGCCGGAAGCGCAGCGACTCGAGCTGAGAATCGTGGAAGCCTGCCAATCGTTCGCCGTCCGGCTTCTTGACTTCAACCACGTACCGGACGATGTCGAGCGCGGTGAGACTCAGGGAGGACCACCCCAGCGAACGGAACCGGGAGGGTTTAAGAATCTCCCGGTACTTGGATTCTGCGCCCGCAATGGAATCCCAGTTGTGGCCATAAGCCCTCTGCCAATCCGGATGGCTCGCCACCTGCGCCCGGAACGCCTCCTCATCCGCGCGCTTCTTGGCGAGCAGGCTGGGATCGTGAAGCCCCAGGTTCCTGCCGCGGTAAGCCTTAAGCGAGTTTTCGATACCGAAGATTTGTCGGGCGGCTCGGCGCGCCTGTTCCGGCCCCAAGGCAGCATAGGCTTTGGCAACCTGCAAGCGCCGCTCCATGGTCCTGATGTTAAGCGGAAGCGTGTCGTCGCGCTGCGTTTCAATCTGCGACAAGGTATCCAGGCGGCTGGTCGAGCCGGGGTTGCCGGAGACAAAAACCAACTCACCGTCGGCCGCGCCCTGGGGGTTCCATTTCAGATAGTTGTTACCTTCCAAGGCCTTTCCGTTCTCGTAAACGCGAAAGAGGGCAAAGTCGATGTCGTAGCGCGGATAGGTGAAGTTGTCGGGATCGCCTCCGAAGAAAGCGATTTGCTGCTCGGGTGCAAACACCAAACGGATGTCCGTGTATTTCTTGTAGCGGTAAAGCCAGTATTCGCCACCCTGATACAGTGTGATGACGTCGGACCTTAGCCCGGTCTTCTCCGTGCTCTCTTTTTCAATCTTGGCGATTTCCGCCTTGCGGGCCTTCAGGGCATCGGATTCGCTCATGCCGGAAGTTACGGCACCCTGCACACGCTGGGTGACGTCCTCCGTGGTAACCAAGACGTTCAGTTCCAGGTCGGGACACTTCAACTCTTCGGCGGGCGTTCGCGCATAAAACCCGTGCAGTACATAGTCACGGGTTGGAGAGGAAACCTTTTGCAGTTGCGCCAACGCTACATGGTGGTTCGTCAAGACCAGCCCATGGGGGCTGACAAACGAGCCGGAACCCCCGTCGTTGAATCGCACGCTGGCCAGGCGGACGTGATCGAGCCATGCTTGGTCAGGCGTGAAGCCATAACGTTGCTGGAGTTGCTTGAGAGGAAGATTATCAAAAGTCCACATCCCTTCATCCGCCCGACCCTGGGGCAATATGAGCAGCAATAACCCCGTGCCCACCAAGACCGTGAGGATGAAAACGCTCGCGAAACGGCGTCGAATGTTCATAACAACACCTCTTAACAAGAAACGATTAGATTTCCAAAATCAAAGTAGTGGGTCAGTTTGATGTAGAGGCGGCTTTACGCCGCCATTTGGCGAGGTAAACTCGCCGCTAGAACATCAAATTGACCCACTACCAAAATCGATGATGGTGTCCCCGCGGCTTCACACAGTCAAGCCCGAGCCCGGGAGGGATGTGTCCCGTGATCCATCCTCACGGTTTCGTTCCGACTGCTACGCGCCGGTTCTCGTAGAGGGGGAATTTCTCCGTCAGCGATTCCACCTGGCTCCGCACGCGGTTGATGGTGGCTTCGTCCTCGAGGTGGTTCAGGACTTCGGCGATCCAGTGGGCGATCTGCCGCATCTCGGGCTCTTTCATTCCGCGCGTGGTGACGGCGGGTGTTCCCACGCGAATACCACTGGCCACGGCGGGCGGGTTGGCGTCAAAGGGGATAGCGTTTTTGTTGACGGTGATGCTGGCGCGCTCCAGGGTTTCCTGCGCCTGACGGCCGGTGACTTTTTTGGTGAACACATCGACCAGCATCAGGTGCGTGTCAGTTCCCCCGGCGACAATGCGAAAGCCTTCCGCCGCCAGCGCTTCCGCCATCGCCTGGGCGTTGGCAATGATCTGCTTTTGGTACTCGGCGAACTCCGGCTGGAGGGCTTCATGGAAGCAGACGGCCTTGGCGGCGATCACGTGCATCAGCGGCCCGCCCTGGATGCCGGGGAACACAATCCTATCGAGGTCTTTGGCAAATTGCTCTTTGCAAAAGACGGCGCCTCCGCGCGGCCCGCGCAAGGTTTTGTGCGTGGTGGTGGTGACGAAGTCGGCGTGCGGGAAGGGGCTGGGGTGCAGGCCCGCGGCCACCAGTCCGGCAATGTGCGCCATGTCCACCATCAGCACCGCCCCGCACTCGCGGGCGATGGCGCTGAAGCGCGCGAAATCCAGAAAGCGCGGATATGCGCTCGCCCCGGCCAAAACAAGCTTCGGCCGATGCTCCTTGGCCAGGCGTTCGAGCTCGTCGTAATCGATGGTCTCCGTGTCCTTGCGCACGCCGTAGGAAACGATCTTGTACATCTTCCCGGAAAAATTCAGCGGGTGACCGTGCGTCAGGTGGCCGCCGTGCGCCAGGCTCATGCCCAGCAGCGTGTCGCCGGGTTTCAGGACGGTCATGTAGACGGCCTGATTGGCCTGGCTGCCGGAATGGGCCTGGACGTTGGCGTGCTCGGCGCCAAAGAGTTTCTTGGCGCGCTCGATCGCAAGATTCTCCGCCACATCCACGTACTCGCAACCGCCGTAATAGCGCTTGCCGGGCAAGCCCTCGGCATATTTGTTGGTCATGACCGAACCCAGCGCTTCCAGCACCGCCTCGCTGACGAAGTTCTCGGAGGCGATCAATTCCACCGTGCGAGCTTGCCGGTCAACTTCCAGGTCGATGGCGCGCGCGATTTCCGGGTCCACCTCGTGGAGCGGGCGCAGATTAGGGCGTAGTCGAGCATTCATGAACTTTTCTCCCTATGGTAGTGTGCGTCGATGGCGTTGATTTTCTCCAGCCGCTGTTCGTGCCGCCCCCCTTCGAAAGGTGTGGCCAGCCAGGTGTCGATGATTTTTTGCATGGTCGCTTCGTCCAGCAGCCGGCCGCCCAGAGTGAGGATGTTGCCGTTGTTATGAGCGCGAGCGAAATGGGCGGAAATCGTATCGTTGCAGGGAAGGGCGCGGATTCCGGCCACTTTGTTCGCCGCCAGCATCATTCCCAGACCGGTCCCACAGACCAGGATGCCGCAATCCGCTTGGCCTTCCGCAACCTGCACGGCGACCTTCTCAGCGTAGTCGGGATAATCCACCCGGTCCAGGGAGTGGACGCCGAGGTCCCGCACCTCGATGCCCTTGCGGATAAGATACTCGCGGACCTTCTCTTTCAATGGAAAACCTGCGTGGTCTGACGCCAAAGCGATAGGCTTTTTTTCCGGCAACGGCATCCTCACTGAACTGAACGATGAATGGGGCGCTGAAAACTCTCCCGAGACATTCTAACGGAGGAACGCAGGCGGCGCAATCTGCTCTGCTGGACATCGCTGGTCAGATTGAACCCGTTGCGCCGCTTTGGCAAAAAAAGCCTGCGCTGAACTTGCGCAGCGCAGGCATAGGGGGATGGTTCAAGAAGCAACCCGTTGGGATTTCTCGATCTGAAGATTGTTGACGACGGAGAAGGAGAGCCCGGCATGGAGGGCCGCCATCTCTGCCTTGGTACGGTCCATGGTCGAGGCCACCACGCCCTCCAGGGTCACGTTCCCGTTCTTCACAATGATGTGAATCGGGGGAAGCGCCTGGTTGGCGTAACGGATGAAGAAAGGATCGCCGTAGATGGCCCGCGCCACTTGCAACCGCAGGCGATCATCAAACGTCGAGAGGGGCAATACTTCCAGGTTGTTCTCAAGTACCGCCACTCCCTTTACGCGCTCAAGTAATCTTCCCATGTCCGTCTTCTTGAAAGGCTGTGTGACTTGCCCGCTGACCGTGAGCGTGCCGTGATGGGCCTCAAGGTTCACGTTATCGAAAACCCCGTAGGCGTAGCACATCACGATCGCGTGGCGCGCCTGCTCCAGAGTCTGTTGGTCGCTGATGTCGTCCGCGCGCACCTGAATATTGTCCACAACCCGCGTCACTCCCGGGGCCTTCTGGGCGGCCTTCTCGGCGTCGAGTTTGCTCCCCAGGTTATCCACCGTTCCCGTGAGGGTCGCCACGCCTCCGGCGTACGTCACCTGCACATCGCCGTGCTTATACACCTGTGCGTGGTCGAGGTGGGATTGAATGCCCTTCATCGCCTGTGAGTCGGTGGTAGGCGGTGATGCCCAACACAATCCGCTCCCCAGGACGAGGGGTAGAACCAAAGGTAATAGTTTGTTTCGCATGGTCATCCTCCTGTGGGATTTGCCGTGAGTCTTCATCTTGCCTTCTGCTGCTTGCCGGTAGTTCCATTTCATCGTCGTTGACCAAATTTCCTTTTCCCGCTTCTTGGGATTTCCATTCACACTCGCTTGGACGCAGCTATTGTGCAGAGAGTTTCATGTGTTAAATAGATTTTACCTCCGCAGGCTATAGCTTTGATAGAAATGGGGTTTTTCGGTTGTGTGGTGATTTCTTGGACGAAAGGCGGGTGGTCGTCACCCTATGCTCTCGTACCTTTGGATGCGGGGAGGCCGCGGAAAGGTGGCCTGGCCGGGGATGAAAGGCAGTAGGCAGAAAGCAGTAGGCAGTAGGCAGAAAGCGGCAGGCGGGCAGCTTTTCGTAGCCGCCCCTAGCCCCCAGCACCTAGCCCCTGGCGCCTGATCCCGGATCATATGGGCTCCGTGTACCGTCGACCTTTCCCGACCTCGCGTCCAAGCGCCTTTCTCCTTTCCTTTCAGCAACATTCTGGCCTCGCAGCTATAAGTAGCTTATTTATCACAAACATTCTGGCATCGGGGTAGATTTGACCTGGGTCAATTCTATGTCCCATTTGTTTTCATAGACATTCTGGATAATACCTTCATTTTACCATCCTTTTTTCTGTCTTTTCCCTAGCCTATGATATGAATTTATAACTCCTGTATTTGCATAGACTTGATTTTTTGGGCCGGACACAAGAAATACCCGATTCTTTGCTAAGCGGCTGTGTTTTCATGAACATTCTGGCCTCTCGCGGGGTTTTCCCAGGATTCTGCCTCGCGCCCCTGGCGTTTAATCTTCAGAAGCAGGTTGGTGATCCGCCAGATTTGGCGAAAGCTGGATTCTTCCATCCTCTGCATCAGCGCCGCGTTGGGGTGGGCGAGCGCGATTTCCGCAGCGCGTTCAAAGGGCGACGGACCCGCCAGCGACTCCTTCAGGATGGCCTTGCGCTGCGCCTCGTAAATCTCCACCTGCCGCGTGAGGAGATTCTCCAGAAGCTGGCGCGCCCGCTCCCGCGCCTCCCACTCCGCCGGGGTGAAGCGGGAAGGCGGCCCCTCCGCCGCCGCGGGTTGTGCAGCGCCGACCTTTAGAGCCTGCCCTGAGCACCGCGAAGGGTCGGCAGGTGCCGGACTAAAGTCCGGCGCTACTCCGGCTTGCGCATCTTGCTGGCTTCCCGGTGTAGCGCCAGCA
>JBEKAD010000244.1:0-7632 GCA_050018435.1 Terriglobia bacterium | reverse complement strand
CCCTCCGCGCCGCCTGGAAGGCTCAGCCTTCCAGGCGGTGCGGAGGGGGAGAAAATGGGCAAGCTGGGCCGGAAAGGCGGAGCCTTTCCGCACAGCGGCGCGGCAGAGCCGCATTGAATACGACGGTTTCCCGCTAATTGGGACAGCCGTGGTCTCCGACCGCCGGTCGGCGCTCGGAGAGCGCCGCTACAATTTATGTCGCTCTGTATAGGAGTGATCGGCTCCGCCCGATTTCAGTCTTGTCTGTGGGCCGCCGAGCTGCGCTCTGCGCCAGCCCGCCCTGGAGGGGTTAGAGCACTCATGGCGATTTATTTGCCCCTGCGACACTTTGTCTCTTGACAAAATGAGTCAAGTAGTATAGGCTATAGGTGCGATGAAGGCCAGGCGCAGTACGGTCCCCACAAAAGTCTCCCCAACTCACGAACGCGCTCTTGAAATCACCCAACACCAAAAAGATGTTAAAAATGAAGAGTGCTCCTCAGAGTTTGTTGAAAACAAAGGGGGAAAAAAGTGCTCCTCAGAGTTTATTGAAAACAAATGAGTTGTCTAATTCTCGCGATGAGTTATTGAAAGGAAAGGAGATAGACGTTGAACGGGAGGCTGAGGAAATGATGCATTCTGAATTTCAAAGTGAAATTCGGCCGGGCGTCTGTGAAGCCCAATACCTAACGTACCGGAGGAATCGTGATGATAACGCGAAGAAGATTTCTGGAGCGGGTTGCAAGCGCCGCCGGCGCTGCTGGAATGATGAGCGCCGCGAGCGTGTTGGCAGCGGCCAGCAAGCGTCCCGCCCTCCCCAGCCAGATCAAAGCCTTCTGTATCGATTTTAACTGGGTGAGGGGTAAGTTCGCCCCGCCCGGGCATTGGGCGGAGGCTTCACCCGCCGAGCACGTGGCCTGGTACGAGGCGCTGGGCGCGAATGTGATTCAGACGTTCGCAGTATCGTGCAATGGTTATGCCTGGTACAAAGGCGGTCAAGTGCCCGCGCAGCCCTTATTGAAGCACAACTTCCTTACCGAGGTGGTGAACCTTGCCCACAAGAAAGGGATGCTGGGGATGGGCTATTTCTGCATCGGGGCCAACTCCAAGTGGGGCGCCGATCATCCCGACCTGAGTTATGGCACGCCTTCGACCATTCACATCCCTTTCACTGATGAGTATCTCGATTACCTCGCGCGGTCCATGGGCGACGCCATGAAGAAAACCGGGATGGACGGCACCATGATCGACTGGGTTTGGAATCCCGCGGACTCCCTGCGCGCCAAGGGATGGTTGCCGGCGGAGCAGAAGTTGTTTACCCAATTGACCAGCAAAGCTTTTCCGGCAAGCGGACAGCCGGCCCCGGAAGATAAGTTGGGGTACGAGCGCAAGACGATCGATCGTTGCTGGGCGCGCATCAAGGAAGCTCGCGATCAGGCCAACTCGAAATGCATCATCTGGCTCTCCGTCAACGATCTCTCCAAACCGTGCATTAAGGACTCACCCCTGCTGCGGGAAGTGGATTGGGTGATGAACGAATCGCCGGACCCCAAACTTTATGAAATCGGCCGGCGCATGGTGGGGGCCAAAACGCGGATGATCCAAAACCTGGTGGGATGGGCCGACCACAATGCCAAGGATTTCCTGGCTGACCCACACAACCGTGGATTGAATCTCTATGGCTTTGCCGAACCCGGGGAGAACTCGCTGCCCCTGCCGATTGCCGAGTATCTCCAGAAGCCGGTGGACGCCTTCAAAGGTAAGGACCGCCGCTCGGCTAACAATTACAACATCGCCGCGCTGGCGCGGTTTTACCGCGGCATGCCGATGGACGCCGTTTTGCCATAAAATACGTAAGTCATGTGCGGTTACGCGTTTGCGCCTCTGCGTCAGGACGTAAATTCTGCGAACAAATAGGGAGGGTCCGATGAGAAAGACGACGGTTGTCTTCAGCATCGTAGGAATGATCGTGCTGAGCTTCTGCGCCATCTCAATTAAGGCAGCCCAAAACGATTTTTCCGGCGTCTGGGTCCTGGACAAAGGAAAGGCTCACGGTCTGCCAAAGGAACTTAAGAGCTACACCATGGTTGTCACCCAAAACGTGCAACAGCTCATGGTTGAGACCAAAGTGAATGGCGGTCTCGGAGCACCCGAGTCCAAGGGCAGTATGGAAGTTATGCCTTCCCGACCACCCGGGTCCAAGGGTGGTGATGGATCCGTCGGTATAATCAGTGGGGGCAGTGGGTTTCCTGCCGGAACCTTAGCCTTATGGTTGGTAAATCCTAAGGTGACCTATTCGCTGGACGGCAAGGAGACACCGGCACCATATGAGGCGCTAGCGAATGTCACGGCCAAGCTCAAAGCCAAATGGGCCAAAGATGGGAAAACGCTGGACTTGTCTTTCGCCCAGGACACGGGCCTTGGGGGAAACAGCGCGGCGCTCACCATTAAGGAACGATGGACGCTCTCCGAAGGCGGCGAAGTGCTCAAGGTTCAGCGCACCGTCGCGACAGGGCAGGGAACGGACACGGTTGTACTTATTTTTCGGAAAGGGCAAGGCAAACCACCAACCCCGCCGCAGTAAAGCACCTGCGGGTGACCGACCACGCTCAGTGTCTTACCGAAGCTTGGCCGCTCGTCGCCCGCACCGCGCGCCCTCTTTATTCGGTGTCCATCACCGGTCTGTCCCGGTGCTACAATCTTCCCAGACGGGACCCGCACATGCATCGTCGGCCTGACTTGTACACGCGCTGGTCGCTTGAAATGCGACGCAAGGAATACTTTCACGCCGGCCAGCGTGTGGGAGTGGCGGTTTCGGGCGGGCCGGACTCCGTTTTGCTTCTGCACTTCATGAAAACGCTGGCGCGCGAAGGGGGGCTGACACTCGTGGCGGTACACTTCAATCATCGCTTGCGCGGGGCGGAATCGGACGGCGATGAAGCTTTGGTGCGCGACCTGGCGGAAGGAATGCAAATCGCTTACCTGGGGGGCGAAGCGGAGGTGGGGCGCATGGCACGCGAGCGCCGCGGCAATCTGGAAGCCGTGGCACGCGAATTGCGTTACCGTTTCTTCTTCTCGCTGGTTGACCAAGGCCGGCTGGACCGCGTGGCCACCGCGCACACCGCCAACGACCAGGCGGAAACTGTGCTGATGCGGCTGCTGCGAGGCACCGGAACGCGGGGCTTGGGGGGAATCTATCCCGTGCTCGAGAGCAAAGTCGTTCGTCCTTTCTTAGGCCTGACGCGCGCCGAAGTGATGCAGGAAATTGCTGCACGGGGACTCCCGTACCGGGTGGATTCCTCGAACCTCAACGCCCGCCTGCGACGGAACAAAGTCCGCATGGAGCTGCTGCCTTTGCTCGAGAAAGACTACAACCCGGGAATTATCCCCCTCCTCAATCAGATCGCTGACCGCGCCCGCGACGACGAAGCCTGCCTGGAGCGCTTAGCGCGAGATCGGGCGCATCCCTGGCGAGTGCGCGAGGGGAGGGAAGAGCGCATCCCCATTCGCGCCCTGCTGGAATTCCCTCCCGCCCTGGCGCGGCGCGTTTTGCGGCAGATGCTGCAAATAGTACGGGGCTCGTCGCACGGGTTGACGCACGCGCACATTGAATCGTTGCGCCGATTTGCCGCCGAGGCGCAGAGCGGAAAAATCCAAACCCTGCCCGGCGGGGTGCTCGCCCGCAAAGAGTTCTCCTGGCTGGTGGTGGGCCCCAATGCCAGTGAGCCGGGCGCCAGGGAGTTTTCCTATCCTGTCACTTTCCCGGGAGAATTGGCGGTCCGCGAGCTCGGGTGCACGTTCCGTTTCAAAATACTTAACCGCGACGACCCCGGCAAGGCGTATAATCTGAATAAGCTCATTGGCCTTGACCCGCAAAAGTTGGGTGGAGAACTGGTTTTGCGCAACTGGCGGGCGGGGGATAGCTTTTGTCCTAGCGGAAGCCGAGAGGTCCGCAAACTGAAGGAGCTTTTTCGCGAGCGGAAGATCCCGGAAGTTCGGCGTAAGGGCTGGCCCGTCTTGCTCTGCGCGGGCCAAATTGTGTGGGTCCGAGGATTCCCGCCGGGCAGGGGCGTCGCTGCGACTGACCAGACCCAGCGGGTGCTCATGGTGGAGGAGGAACCTACGCGGCCATCCTAGGCCGCCCGGGAAAAACCAATATGAAAAAACGCACCGTATCCAGACTCAAGAAGCGCCCCACGACGGTTCGTGCCGCCGGCTCCGGTGCGCGCCTCAAGATTGTGGTCAGCGAAAAGGACATCCGCAAGCGGGTGCGCGAACTGGCCAGGCAGATCAACCGGGATTACGCCGGCAAGACTCTCCACGTCGTCGGCGTTCTGGAGGACTGCTTCGTTTTCATGGCGGACTTGGTGCGCGCCCTGACGATTCCGGTGGCCTGCTCGTTTGTTCGGTCGCAGGTGCGCGACAGCGATTCCGGCTTGGTGGCCATGCGGGAGATTATGTACATCCCTCCCGTGGATGCGGCGGGTAAGGACCTGCTGCTCGTGGAGGGTGTCCTGCAATCGGGGATAACGCTCGACCATCTGTGCCGAACCCTGCTGGCGCAGCAGCCCGCCTCGCTGCGCACCGCCACGTTGCTCGACAAAGCCGACGAGCGAAAAACCGACGTTCCGGTGGATTACGCGGGCTTCCAACTTTCTGGCCGGTTCTTAGTTGGCTATGGACTGGGCTATCAGGAGCAATATCGCAACTTGCCTTTCCTCGCCCGGATTATCCAGTAAGGCGGAAGGGTGACGCGGCGCGGCGTTGGCGTGCATCTAACTGAGGAGGACTTAAGACCCAGGGGCAAGCGATTCGGGGGACTTTAGGAGGACGGTCCGTGAACTCGGCAGTAAAGAACATTATCTTTTGGGTGGTGATGGCAGTCACCGCCCTGCTGATTTGGGCAGTGGTGAAGTCGAGCACCGGCGAGCAGCCTGTGGACTTGACCTTCACGCAGTTCATGACCGAGGTGAACAAGGACAATGTCAACGATGTCACCATCACGGGCACCGACGTCACCGGCACGTTAAAGAAGCCCATAGTCGGCAAGTCGCATTTCAAGAGCACCATCCCCGCCAACTACCCGGATCTTTACAAGACCCTTCAGGACAAGAATGTCAATACCATCATCAAGGACAACTCCGGAAATTCCTGGATGACTTGGCTCGGCCAAGGTTTGCCCATACTTCTGATTTTTGGGCTCTGGATTTTCATCATGCGGCAGATGCAGTCGGGAGGGAACAAGGCGCTTTCGTTCGGCAAGAGCCGGGCGCGCCTGCTCTCCAGCCAACAGAAGAAAGTCACTTTTAAGGACGTGGCGGGCGTGGAAGAGGCCAAGGAAGAGTTGGGTGAAATCATTGAGTTCCTGCGCGAGCCGCAAAAATTCCAGAAGCTGGGGGGACGCATTCCCAAAGGCGTGCTGCTGGTCGGCCCTCCGGGAACCGGCAAGACATTGCTGGCGCGGGCCATCGCCGGCGAGGCCAACGTTCCCTTCTTCTCGATCTCCGGCTCCGACTTTGTCGAGATGTTCGTGGGCGTGGGCGCCTCGCGCGTGCGCGACCTGTTCGAGCAGGGCAAGAAGAACGCTCCCTGCATCATCTTCATCGATGAAATCGACGCCGTGGGCCGTCATCGCGGCGCCGGTTTGGGCGGCGGCCATGACGAACGCGAGCAGACGCTGAACCAGTTGCTGGTGGAAATGGACGGTTTCGAGTCGAACGAAGGGGTCATCCTGATTGCCGCCACCAACCGGCCCGATGTTCTGGACCCCGCCCTGCTGCGCCCCGGCCGCTTCGACCGGCGCGTGGTTGTGCCGCGGCCTGACGTCGGCGGGCGCGAAGCTATCCTCAAGGTCCACACCAAAAAGATTCCTCTCGCCGAGGACGTTGATATCTCCGTCCTCGCGCGCGGTACGCCGGGCTTTTCCGGCGCCGACTTGGCGAATCTCATCAACGAAGGGGCATTGCTCGCGGCCCGCCAGAATCGCAAGACCGTGATGATGGCGGATTTCGAAACGTCCAAGGACAAAGTCCTGATGGGCGCCGAGCGCAAGTCGATGATTCTTTCCGAAGAGGAGAAGCGCAACACGGCTTACCACGAAGCCGGGCACGCGCTCGTCGCCTCCGTGGTTCCGTTCGCCGACCCGCTGCACAAAGTCACCATCATTCCACGCGGCATGGCCTTGGGCGTCACCATGCAGTTGCCGATCGACGACAAGCACACCTACACGCGCGATTATCTCGAAACGCAACTCGCCATCATGATGGGCGGCCGCGCTGCCGAGGCGATCTTCCTGAACCACATCACCACCGGGGCAGGCAACGACATCGAACAGGCCACCGAGGTCGCGCGCCGCATGGTCTGTGAGTGGGGGATGTCGGACCTGGGGCCGCTCGCCTACGGCAAGAACCAGCAGGAAATTTTCCTGGGACGTGACCTCACCACGCAGCGTGACTTCAGCGAGGATACCGCCATCAAGATCGACCAAGAAGTGAAGAGATTCATAACTTCCGCCTACCAGCGAGCGCACGATGTCCTCACGGGAAAGCGCGAAGCTCTGGTGCGCATCTCAGAAGCCCTGCTGGAGCGCGAGGTTCTGGACGCCGGCGAGGTGAAACTCCTGATCGAAGGCAAGGCGCTGCCGCATTTCGTCCGCCGCGAACCGTCCCAGCCTTCGCAGCCTGAAACCACGCAGGTGCTCAAGCCGCAACCCTCCTCACCATCCAGCATGCCGCCCCGCGAGCGCCCCCAACCGGCCTGAGCGCGGGAAGAGACCAAAATCGAAATTCGAAAATCGAAGTTCGCCCCGAGTTTCGAATTTCCGGCTTCGAGTTTCGGCCTCGCCCTGGGGTGTTATAATCCGCCTATGGTCACCAGCCTGAAGTATACACACGCTGATCTCCTGCTTATGCCCGACGACGGCAAGCGTCGTGAGATTATCGATGGAGAACTTTACGTGACGCCCTCACCCGTAGATTACCATCAGATGATACTTTTCAACCTTACCATGGCGTTTGGGAAATTTCTGGAGACTCACCCCCTCGGCAAGTTGCGGTTTGCTCCTCTGGATGTAATCCTAAGTGAACACGATGTTCTGGAACCGGATCTGCTTCTTGTGTTGAATGAACATCAGGCCTTTCTTCAAGATTGGGTGCGCGGCGCTCCATACCTGGTGATTGAAATCCTCTCACCCACAACCGAGGCTCGCGATCGCGGCATTAAATTGAAAGCTTATGCGCGATACGGCGTAGGGGAATATTGGATCGTTGACCCCGTAGCGCAAGTGATTGAGGTGTACCGCCTGACGGCGGAGGGCCTCCACCTGGCCGCGACATGCGCGAAGGGCAAGACGGTCGAAACTCCCTTGCTCCCCGGATTTTCTCTGGCCGTCGGCTCAATTTTCAAACCCTAAACCTGTCCAGCCTTGCTTATTGATTGCTGCACTTCTTTTCCCGCGCAAATCAGCGCCCGCCGAACTATACTCTTGGCGATTTTTGGGGGCGGCGAAAACAGGTTGCGGAGGATGCGCATGAATTCGTTTACGGCGGAGCTTGTGGGTACCATGCTCATGATCCTTTTGGGTGATGGAGTCGTTGCCGCTGTGGTTCTGAATAAAACCAAAGCTCAGAACTCCGGCTGGATGGTGATCACCAC
>JBEKAD010000243.1:0-7646 GCA_050018435.1 Terriglobia bacterium | reverse complement strand
CCCCGGCAGCAGCTTCTACCGTGACCCTGCCTCCGGAGCGCAGCAGGTGCGTTTTACCTACTGCAAAAAGGATGCGACGCTGGAGGAAGCCCTGCGACGATTGGGGAAATTGCGAGCGTAAGGCGGGGTTGACAAGGCGCGCCATTTGTCGCTATTCTAGAGGACATTATGGTAAATGAACTGCGGGCCGTGGTGTCCGAATTAGGTGGCGAGCAGACGCTGGGGCGCGCCCTCTCGAGTGATGGCGACCTGCGCGAAGCAATCCGGGAAGGTTTTCCTCCCGCCGTCGTCGAGAATTTGATGCGCGCCTCGGGGTTGACGCTGAAAGAGGTGGCTGGCGCGCTCGATCTTTCTCCGCGAAGTTTGCAACGCCGCCGCCGCAGTGGAAGGCTGGCACGTTTTGAATCCGACCGGCTGTACCGGTTGGCCCGCATCATGGCCATCGCCAGCGAGTACCTGGGTGATGCCGAGCGCGCACGGCGTTGGCTGAAGCATCCTAACCGCGCCCTCGGTGGCCTTGCCCCGGTCGCGGCGATTGATACAGAACCGGGAGCGCGCCAGGTGGAAAACCTCCTGGGCCGTATCGCCTATGGCGGAATCAGTTGAGCCGCGTCTATCGGGTGTTGCGCAAGGCTTATGCGCGAACGCCTTTTGACGGCGAGGGCGCCTACCGCTATGGCGGTCGCTGGTCGAGTCCCGGAACCCGACTGTGTTATGCCTCCGAGCACCAATCGCTCGCGATGCTGGAATATTTCGTGCACCTTGACCAAGACGATCCGCCCGACGATTTGGTTCTGGCGGTTGCGGAGGTCCCCGACGATTTGACCCGGGCATGGGTTGAAACTGACCGCCTGCCTCCCAACTGGCGCGACTCCGCAGCCCCACCGGAACTTGCTAGGTTTGGTGATGAATTCGCGCGACGAGGGAAGGATTGTTTACTGAGGGTGCCGTCGGTTCTCGCTCCCAGCGAGAATAACTGCCTGATCAATCCTGCCCATCCCGACTACAAGAAGATTGTCGTGCGCGCGACGGAATCGCTCAATTACGATCCGCGGATGTTTCGGAAACAACGCCACCGCCACCCGCAATGACGGTCTTGCCGCGTGAACCGCATGTTGACGGGACTGAAAGGCAGGTGTCAGGTTTCAGGTGTCAGAGTCGAAAATCGAAACTCGAAATTCGAAACTCGGAACCGCCAATTCCCGTCCTTACGAAAGACGCACCAAGAGCCGACTGCAATTTTCGAATTTCGAGTTTCGCACCTTCTAACTTGCTCACATCGGCAACTCGAAGTGTGGTGAAAAATCCGACACGGCGTAGTTCACCAGGGCGTCCAGAAGGTAGGTTGCGTAGGGGTCGGAATTGTAGGTGGTGGCAAGCGATAACGTGCAGATCAGCAGCTTGCCCTTGCCGGCCTTGGCTTGCACCAGGACTCCCACATTGCTGTGGAGCCAGCCGTAAAACATTCCCGCTAGTACATCGTTGAAATCCGGCGGCGGGATTCCCTTGATGACGGCCGCAGGCGTGACGGCTTGGGTATCAAACCCGCCCAGTGTATCGAATCCAATGTCGGTAAACGGCGCTCGACCGTTGCGCAGCCAGAGGAAACCGGAAATCCAATTACCGCTGAGGTCACTTCCTGCACGCGGCGCCACCTCGATCCCTGGCGCCAGGGTCAGCGGGTCGGTGGCGATCAGGATCACGCGCGCCCCGGCGCGCAGCTTGCTCTTCACAGTCTCATCCAGTGTTGATGTAATCAGCACGGGGAAGGCTTCCGAGCCGGAAGGCGCCAGGTAATTGCGCTCGCGCATGTCTTTGACCAGCCGGCGCAGGCGTTCGGGCGGCGGGTCGTAGAAGGAGACGGGCGGCGGCAATTCGGGAGGTTTGATGGGGTAGAAATAATAATTAAGGGAATTCTCTGATAAGGATTTATCTGAAATACTAAGATGGGCTTTTAAAACCTGTTTGACCGGCGCGGGGCCGGCGGGGGCCAGGAATCGAATCGTCCCCACCTTGGCTGCGCCCGCAGAGGGGATGGCAGCCAGCGGCAGGCTGCCGGCGAGCGAGGTTCCTTCCACTTGCCAGTCCACTTTGGCGCCCGCCAGGTCCCTGGGGCCATAGTGCGAAATGTACACGTCCGCCTCGACGGGCTCGCCCGTTTGGTAATTGCCTTTGTCGCCGCGGAGAACGAGAAGATCGTCCTGTTGCAGGCGATTGAGCGCCTCGCCAAACGCTTTGGGGTGGCGCCACATGTCGAGCAGGCCATTCGCTTCCCAATTCACATCCGTGAATTCCGTAATGACATAACCTTGCATCTCGGGGTGCGCGCGCAGGGCCTCAATCTCATACTTCAACGCGGCGTATTCGTGCCACTCGGTGGCCTCGATCAAGGCGTTCAAATCGGGGAAGAGGGAATCGTATTGATAATCGGCGAAGCGTTGCTCCAAGCCCTCGGGCTGGGTGATGTCTCTCGCGCCAAGTTGGCGGCTGAACCACCACGGCTTTTCCTGCGGGAGGTGCGGCAATCCCCAGTTGCCGAATTCCGAAAGCATCAGGGGCTCGTCGCCTTTGGGAGCCGCATCGCCGTAAGGGCTGAAGAGCCAGTCGGGGCGCTGCGCCTGGTCATCCACCAGGCGATCGAAGTTCGAAGCGTAATCGGGAATGGCGGCGTACTGGTGGAAGTCCGCGATGTCGGTCGCCATGTGAAAGTTATTGCAGCACGCGCTGTTATCCACCACCAGCCAGGGGACAAAGGTCTTGGCCTGCTGATAGGTGGCCTTCAGCCAAGCGCGGTCGGCCGCTTCCTTCAGGTTCGCACCCCAGCTTTCGTTGAGAATGCCCACGATGACGATGGAGGGATGGTTGGCGTCGCGCTCCACCATGCCGTGCAGGGTTTCCATGGCGCGGCGTTGGGAATTGGCGGTGAGCTTATCCCAATTGGGAATCTCATACCAGATGAGCATGCCGGTTTCATCCGCGGCTTGGAGATAGCGCGGGTCCGGCACTTTGATGTGGCAGCGCAGCAGATTCAGGCCCAGGGCCTTCGCCTTGCGCATTTCGTCGCGGAGATCGTCGAGCGAGGGCGGCGTGTAGAGGGTGTCGGGGAAGAAATCCTGATCCAGCGCCCCGCGCAGATAAATCGGTTTGCCATTCAAATAGAATTTGCCGTCGCGTGTGCCGAAGCTGCGGAAGCCGAAGCGGCAGCGGGCGGAGTCTCCGGAACTGAGCGAGACGCGCAGCTCGTAAAGATTCGGGTTCGAGGTGCTCCACTGAAGAGGGTCGTGGATTTGCCCACTGAGCTTGGCGCTTGCTTCCCCAGCGGCCACATCCTGCGCGCTCGTCCACACACTCTTGCCGCCGGGGTCCAGGACTTCCGCGGTGACACGCGCCGAGCCGGCAGCGCCCGCCCCGATCACGGGCGCGGTGATCACAAAGGGGCCGTCCGGGGCTGCGGAAATTTGCACGCTGCCCAGCCGCACGCGCGGGCGACAGTCGAGTTCCACGCTTTGCCAGAGGCCGCTCGTCTGGACATACGAACTCTGTTTGCCATGCGGAATTTCCGCATAACTAATGCCCTCGACAACCTCATGGGGTTTAGCCCCGGGGTCGGCGACGCGCACGGCCACCTGGTTTTCTCCCCCGTGGAACAGGGAAGTCACGTCGATTTCAAAGGGCAGATAGCCGCCCTCGTGCGCGCCGGCCTTTTGGCCGTTGACGTAAACCTCCGCCGCGTAATCGACGGCGCCAAAGCGCAGGAGCGCCACTTGGTCAGCCGCGGGCGGCTCCACCGTGATGGTGCGCCAGTACCACGCCACCCCGGCGTAATCGCGCAGGTCGGAAAATTGCGATTGCCAGGAAGAGGGAATGCGCGTGGGCCGCACGTAGGCGGCGGAGTCGAGTTTCTGCACATCGAGCGCGCCGCCCGGATCGGCCAGGAAATGCCAATCACCGTCGAGCGAAACGCTGGAAACCGCCGCCGGCTGGGCCGTCCCCACCACCAGAAGCAAGGAAAAGAGCAAACGAATTGATAAGCGCATCGGTGACCCTTGAATCCGTAAGTCTATGCGTTCCCCACAAAAAAAGGCAAGCGTTGATCGAGCAGGTGACAGGTGTCAGGTGTTAGAGTCGCATTCACTAGATTTAGCTAAGGCCGAAATACTCGGTTTTCGCTCCCTCTCGCCATCCCCACGCAATTCCTTAACCTCACCACCCAAACATGAGGGCGGCTTTTTTATTGACTTTATCTGCAACAAAAAAAGAGCCTAGGATGAGGCCCAAATGGAAGAATTATTAAGGGAGGCTTTCGATCCGCAGCCCCTCGATGTTTTCAAAATGTCTGCGATTATTGGTGAGGAGGGTAAGCTGGTGCCGACACGCAGTCATGCCGATCAACAGATCAAAGTCACTCGTGATTTTTCCCACCGCGCGGAGCCGCCCGCGTTCCTTGCCGAACAGCCGGGCAATCTCCTCGTCCATGCTGAGGACCGTCACGTCCTGCAGGAAATCAAGTAATGCCTGCTCGTTCCCTTCCGGGTCTTTAGAGTAGTAAATGCCCTCATAGACCTCTGCGAGCGAAATGATCGAAAATGCAAGACCGCTTCCTTCAAGCTCTTCCAAGCGTTTCCGGGTTCGGTCTTGTCCATTCAGATAATCAACTGCCCAATCAGTATCCACCAGATAGGTCGCACTCATAGCTTCGGCTCCGGTCGGATTGATATCCGGCGATCAGCGTAAATGTTCCGAATGAGCGCTTCCGCATCTATCGTGCCTTTCCACTTTCCAAACGCGCGCCGGAACGCCTCGCGATTGCTCTGCGGAGAGACTCTGACGATCGTAACCAGGACTTCCTTTCCCTCGGGGAGGTCCACCTTTTGCAGTGGCTCCAAAACACCGCCTTTTACGCGGACCCGTATCGTTTCACTCATACGCTCCTCCTCTGCCCGCTTTGAGAGTTATCCAAACAACCATCCTAAGCGTATCATGCCCATCCAAACAGTCAAAACGCCCCCCGAGACACCCGATTTCTTACAGTCTTAGAGGGAGGGCGGTGTGCGTTGTCATCACGCTGAACCGGCGTTAACCGTAGGACGTGCCGGCGAGTCCCAGGGGTCGAGTTACGGTTCCTTGTGCGATGTGTCACCGCCGCCCTCCCAGGCGGGATTCTGCCAAAGCGGGACGGTAAATAATACACGGTCGCATCAACTGTGATAGAACAAGCCAAGGTGAAAAATGGAGTAGCTATACAGAGCGACATAAGTAGCGCCGCCCTTTAGGGCGGCACATGCCGGGCTAAAGCCCGGCGCTACCGCCGAATCCTGCATCATTTATGTCGCTCTGTATAACAATAGGAACCGAAGTTCAGATCATTAACCGGGACTCCGGCAGCAGCGATTTCTTTCAGGTGGTTCATATTCTCGGTCAGCGGTGGTGGGCGAGGAGAATTCTGCAGCCAGAGTCCCCGGAAACCCTCAGAACCATATACGTCCGAAACGGGCAGTACACGATCTGACTTTTTAATTCCGTCCCCTAAGTGAACTCCCACCTTTAGGCAGCCCCACGCTTCCTGCGTGGCGGGCTTTTTTTAGCTCAAAGACACGTTCCTATGCTACACTTACCGCTTATCGAGCCGCCTTTCCTCCCCATTTCCGCCATGAATGAAACGGAGCCCACTACCGGAATTTCGAGTTTCGCACTTTCCTGGCACCTGACACCTGGCACAACTTGTGGTACGATTCACTCCTTGGTTGGCAGTACCCGATTCACATTATGAGTAACAGCGTCATGGCAAATTCCTCCGTGGGCTATTTGGTGCCTGCCGGCACGACGGCAGAAGCTTCCGGGCAGGGTGCTCCCCTGGAACTGGGCGCGCTGGCCGGCAAGACGCTTCTGCTGATCTTGCAGATTGACGAGGTTCGGGAACAGGAATCGCTGCATGTTTCCATATGGGGGTCGGCGGACGGCCAGGACTGGGGAAGGCAGGCGCTCTTTTGGCTCCCGCAAAAATTCTATTCCGGCGTCACGCCCGCCGCATTGGATTTGGGGCAGCGTCCGGACATCAAATTTCTTCAAGCCCGCTGGGAAGCGAACCGGTGGGGACGAGGCATCCCGCGCCCCCACTTTAGATTTGCCGTGGAAGTGCAGGAATCCGCAGCTTAATGTCCTGACTCGAGAGGTCGCGCACCGTGGACTCGGAAGACCCGAAACTCAGTAAAGCGGAAGTGGAGCGCCGGCAATACCGCCGCGTCAAGTTGGTAACACAAGTTCACTGCGAAGCTCTGGAACGCAATGAGATCTTGGTAACTCGGGATGTGAGCATGGGCGGCATGTTCATCAATGTGAAGTTCCCTCTCCCCATTGATTCCGAGCTGTCGCTTACCTTCCGACTCTACCCGGCGGAGCCGGCCATCACCTGTCGCGCCCAGGTGATGTTCTCGCGCGTCGGCCTGGGCATGGGAATCCAGTTCCTGGACCTCAGTGCAGAGGCGCGCCAGACGCTCCAAAAGTTTGTGGACGAAGTGGACTAGGTCCTGCCATCTTTCTGCGGGTTCCCGCTTTCTAAATAGTGAGGTTAGCGATGAAATTGCTTTTCTTAGCGCTTTTCGTTGCCGTCTGTCCGCTTGCCGGTCTCGGGCAATCATCTAGCAAAAAAACGCCACTGCCGCCGCATCCCAATGGGCCCGCCTCGCAGGAAATTCAAACGGAGACGATTGGGCCGCGGGGGCAAACGCCCGCCTCCCCGGCAGACCACGCAAGCACCACCGGGTACATGGAACCTGAACAAGTGAAGGCCCTGATGCACAGAATCTGGCTGGCGCAGTATCGTTTGAACGACCTGCTCGCACAAGTCCACCCGGAAAAATGGAAGATGCCCCCGGCCGCGCGGCAGTCCTTCGAGCAGACTTTGGAGTCATTGCACAAAGCGATGGCGGCAGAGGAAGATTGGCGCAGCCAGTTTGATGAACGCCCCGATAGTTTGTATCTGGGATTTCAGACCTATGTGGCGATCAGCGCGGTGCTGCCGCGAGTGGACGGCGTGGCGCACAGCGTCTCGCGGTACGAAAATGCCAGCTTCGGCGGGCAATACAGCCAGTCGGCCAACCAGCTTTTCGATTTGCAGCAGTCGCTTGAGCCCCACTTGGCGTATCTGCTGAAGAATCAGGACAACCTTCTGCTGGCCGCGCAGACGAACCTGGCTTCCTGCCAGAATGAATTGAATTTTGCCGAGCACGACAAGGAGGGACGCGCGACTCCCATGAAAAACATCGCGCCGGTGTTCCAAGGTCGAAAACGAACCGCGCACGCCACCGCTGCGGCGGGCGGCGCAAAGAAACCTGAGCCAAAGGGCAAAGCGGCCGGCAAGCCTGCCACGAATGCGACAAATAAAACGCAGAAGAAATAGGGACGACTGCGAATGTTTCCAAAGGGGTAACGCAGAGATGGTAGCGCAGCACGGCGGAGCCGCAACCAACACTTATGTGGGGCGACCGCTCCCGCCCATTTAAGACAAGTCATGGTTTGAACCGGCGCGAAGCGCTTTGGAGTGCGGGGGGGGGGGGGGCCGGGGGGTTGGGGAAGGAGCGGCGGGGGGGGGGGGGGGGCCGCCCCGGGGCCCCCCGTCGGGGGGGGGCACCCCCCCCCCCCACCCC
>JBEKAD010000242.1:7368-15020 GCA_050018435.1 Terriglobia bacterium | reverse complement strand
GAGCGGGACGCGCGCCGACTGCGCCGAGGCCCGGCAAGCCGCCATGGAGACCGCCAGGATGGCGTTGGCGCCAAGCTTACCCTTGTTGGGGGTGCCGTCGAGCGCAATCATGCGCTCGTCGATTTCGGTCTGATTGCTGGCGTCGTGTCCGCCCAGATTGGCGGCGATCACCGAATTGATGTTGTCCACGGCTTGCGTCACGCCCTTGCCCATATAGCGCCGCTTGTCGCCGTCGCGTAATTCCACCGCCTCGTGCTCGCCCGTCGAAGCGCCGGAGGGAACCGCCGCGCGCCCAAAGGAGCCGTCGCGCAGGAGCACGTCCGCTTCCACGGTGGGATTGCCGCGTGAATCCAGAATTTCTCTTCCTTGAATGAGATCAATTTGTGCCATGCGAATAATTCCTCGATGTGAATTTGAAAGGCGGAATTGTAACACACTGCGGCTTCGAAATAACCCGCTAAACTCCAGGGCGGCAATCTGTCTGGTTGGGGTGATCCGCCTTTTTGTGCGGCGAGCTTCCCCGCAAGTTGGAGTTTGAAAATGTCCCGGAGTGTGTTCATAATGTGGTGAACGCGGCAGAGGAGCATAATTTTCTGCGCCATCGCAGGGCATTTGGCTGATGCGCCGGCCCGCACCGTCTAGAGAAAAGTTGGGGTTTGACGTGCGGCTCTTTCCCGCTTTCCTGGGAGGAAGTAAATGAAAAACATTTGGAAAATATTCCTGGTGGTGGTCATCCTCGTGGCGTTGCCGGTGCTCGCCATCCTCGGGATTATTTATGCCCGGCGGGTAAAGCCGAACACGGTGCTGGAGGTACGAATGGAAGGCGAGATTCCCGAGCAGACGCCGCAATACTCCATTCAGGAGATGTTCAATGGTCCGTCTACGACGGTCACGGATATCACCGAGGGGATCGAGCGGGCGCGGACTGACCCGCACATCACGGGGCTCGAGGTCCGCTTGGGTGAGACCGATATGAGCATGGGTAAGATTCAGGAGATCCGCGACCGCATTCAGGCTTTCAACCGCGCCCGTAAATTCAGTGTTGCTTACCTGGAGTTTGCGACGAACCGATCCTACTACCTCGCATCGGCCTGCCAGACGCTCATCATGCTTCCCAAGTCAGAGTTCCACCTTCGCGGCATGATGGCCTCGACGACGTTCCTGCGCGGTACGTTCGACAAGCTCGGGATTTACCCTGACTTCCTCCATATTGGCGATTACAAGAATGCCACAAACATTTACACCGAGAAGAAGTTCACGGCGGCGCATCGCGAGGCGACGAAGGGCTTGGTGGATGACTGGTACCGGCAATTCGTGCAGGGCGTCGCGGCGTCGCGCGGCCTGAAGCCGGAAGAGGTGGCGAGGATTATCGCCGCCGGGCCGTACAATTCTGATGCGGCGCCGGCTAGGCATCTTGTGGATCGCGTTGCGTACGGGGATGACGTCCGAAAGTTTGTGAACCAGGAGAACCATGGGTATGATCGGCGCATCAGCCTGCACCGATACCTCGACCGATCGGAGAAATTCACCGCCGATAAAATCGCCGTGATTTATGCGGTGGGGGATATTGGGCCCGGCCGCAGCTCTACTTCCCCGTGGGGAGAGGAAATGATGGGCTCGGATACGATCGCCCAGCAGTTTCGCCGCGCCCGCGCGGACGATTTGGTAAAGGCAGTGGTGGTGCGGCTAGATTCGCCCGGCGGCGTCGCTTTCTCTTCCGAAGTGATGCGGCATGAGCTGGAGCTGACGAAAGAGGTCAAGCCCGTGGTGGTGTCCATGTCGGATGTCGCCGCCTCCGGTGGATACTGGCTGGCGATGTCGGCCAACCGGATCATCGCGGAGCCGGGCACGATCACCGGTTCCATCGGAGTGCTGATGGGCAAATTCAACCTTCAGGGGCTCTATGCAAAGATGGGCTTGAGTACGGACTTCGTGGCCACGACAGAGAACTCCACGTTGGAATATCCCCTCCAGAATTTCACCCCAGCGCAGCGGGAGATCGTGCTGAGGAATATGCGCGCGACCTACGACGATTTTCTTCACGGGGTGGCGGCGGGGCGACACATGAAGGTGGAGGACGTGGATAAAATTGCGCAAGGCCGCGTGTGGACGGGCGAGCGCGCCCGGCAACTCGGCTTGGTGGATGAACTGGGAGGATTGCACACGGCCATCGCCCGCGCTCGCGAATTGGCCAAGATCCCCGCGGATGAAAGAGTGAGCCTGTTGATGTTGCCACCCCACCGCTCGTTCTTCGAGCGCCTGCTGGAAACTTCCGACGATGACAGCGCGTTCGCCCCCACCGCCTGCCTGCAAGTATGGCTGGGCAAATTGAAGTCGCTGGCGACCTATTCCGTATGGACGATTCTGCCGGGAGTACCCGAAGTGCAGTAGGCAGTAGGCAGTGGGCAGTAGGCAGTGGGCGGAAAACAGAAAGCAGCGGGGAGTAGGCACTTATTGAGGGGAGATTTGGTCGGGGTTCCGGCAAAGTCGCGGGTGTCGAACACCTCCCGGGCTATGTATGCATCGCCCGCGAATAGACCCCTCACCCGCCCTCCTCCGTCGGGCACCCTCTCCCCGAGGGAGAGGGCTGGGATTTTGATTTCCATACGCCTCCCTTAGGGAGAGGGCTGGGATTTTGATTTTTATCCCTCTCCCAGGGGAGAGGGTGCCCGACGGAGGAGGGCAGGTGAGGGGGTCTTTTTCAGCCCCATCCGATTTTGACGGGACCCTGGTGCTTTGGTCGAGTCTGGAAGCCGCGCGAGTCATTCCAATGCGGCTAATGCCCACTGCCCACTGCCTAGTGCTCTACTCCGGTTCTTCGAACATCCTTTGCTCGGGGACCACGACCACGATTCCTGTTTCGGTGACGTGATACTTTTTGCGGTCTTCTTCCAGGTTGTATCCAATCTCGGTGTGTTCGGGAATATGGATATGGCGGTCGATGATGGCGCGGCGGATGCGCGAGTAACGGCCGATGTTGACGTGGGAAAAGAGGATGGAACTTTCCACTTCCGTGTAGCTGTTGACGCGAACGTCGGGTGATACAACGGAGGCGGTGACGCGTCCGCCGGAGATGATGGAACCCATCGAGACGATAGAATCCACGGCGATTCCCATGCGCCGGCCCTCCTGGGCGAAAACGAATTTCGCGGGCGGGTATTGCCGCTGGTAAGTGCGGATGGGCCATAGGGAGTCGTAAAGGTTGAACACCGGCGAAACTGAGACCAAGTCCATGTTGGATTCGTAGTAGGCCTCAATCGTTCCGATGTCCCGCCAGTAGAGCGCTTCCTTTTTGTTTTCGTCGATAAAATTGTAAGAGTAGACGCAGCCTTTTTCGAGCAGCTTGGGAATTACATTCTTGCCAAAGTCATGCTGTGACTCCGGATCATCGGCGTCCGCCAGCAAGGTGTCCATCAACAGGTCGCGGTTGAAGCAATAGATTCCCATGGAAACGTGGCTCTTCGCCGGGTTGTGCGCGGCGGGTTTGGGATCAGCAGGTTTTTCCTGCCAACCGACGATGCGCCCGACGGAATCGATCTCGCACACGCCGAAATGTGAGGCCCCCGAGCGATCGAATTCAATCGTGGCGATGGTGACGCCCACGCCCGAGTCCACGTGCTGCTTGAGCATCAGTTGGTAATTCATCTTGTAGACGTGGTCGCCGGCAAGGATCAGGACGTATTTGCAGGGTTCGCTGCCGATCGAATAAAGATTTTGATAGATGGCGTCGGCGGTTCCCTGGTACCAGTGTTCGCCCACGCGCTTCATGGGCGGCAGCACGGTCACAAATTCCCCGATTTCGTGCCCGAGGATGCTCCACCCTTCGCGAATGTGCCGGTTCAGGGAAAGCGCCTTGTATTGAGTTAGAACATAGATGTGACGCAGGTCGGAATTAATGCAATTGGAAAGCGTAATGTCAACGATGCGGTAAATACCGCCGAAGGGCACCGCGGGCTTCGCCCGGTCCCGCGTCAGCGGGTGCAGGCGTTCCCCTTCGCCCCCGGCCAGCAGGCAAACGAGTGTGTCGCGCACCACGATTCGAGGAACCTCCCTGGTAACTTTTCAAATGCAGGTCTACCGCCACGAGGTCCGTAGAGCCTGTCGCTTCTTGCACGGCATCTTGACAAATCATTATACCAGAGCCAGCGCCAGCGCCAACCGTTCTCTGCTGGCACTGTAGTGGGTCAATTTGATGCGGTAGCGGCGAGTTTACCTCGCTACATGGCGGTAGGGGCGAGTTTATCCGTCAGCCGACGGACCAAATGGCGGCGTAAAGCCGCCTCTACTTCAAATTGACGCACTACGGCTGGCACGGTCGGGTGGCCCATGCCCGAAACGGCGCAGTGGCCTTGCCCGGTTTACTCGATTCCGTGCCGCTGTGCTATATTCGCTTTCCGGGAGACGGCCCGCAAGGAACTATGCGCCGCAAGGATCGCTGCCAACTCGCACCCTACGCGATGCCGGTGGAAGAGTCGCAAGGCCGGCGCTACGCTGAGCCCCCGCACCCTTACCGCAACAACTACGAACGCGATCGCGATCGCATTATCCACTCTCGCGCTTTCCGCCGCCTGGAGAACAAGACCCAGGTTTTCACCCGGCGATATTCCGATCACTTCCGCAATCGCCTGACGCACACGCTGGAAGTGGCGCAGATCAGCCGCACGGTGGCGAAGGCGCTGGGTCTGAACGCTGACTTGGTGGAGGCGTTGGCGTTGGTGCATGACGTGGGACACCCGCCGGGCGGCCACTCCGGGGAGTGCGAACTCGACCGGTTGATGCGGCAGCACCACGATGGGTTCGACCACAATCTCCATGCCTTGCGCATCGTCGAGTCCTTTGAGCAGAAATATGCCGGGTTCCGCGGCCTCAACCTCACCTTCGAAGTGCGTGAGGGCATCGTTAAGCACTCGCGCGATTACCTTCCCGCGAGTCACCCGGAACTGAAGGAATACCGGTTGGAAGAGCGGCCACCCCTGGAAGCGCAGCTCATCGACGCCGCGGACGAAATTGCTTACAACTGCGCCGATCTCGACGACGGCTACGAAGCCAAACTCCTGACCTTACCGTTCCTACGCGAGAGCTTGCCCCTTTTTGATCGGATCTACCGGGCGATGGAAAAGAAGTATCCGGCGGCGAAGGAAAAGCTCAAATTCAACGAGGCTCTCAAGCGGCTGCTGGACGCGCTGGTGACCGACCTCATTGAATCCACGCGCCGGCGCCTGGCGGGGAAGAGGATCCATTCGCTCGGGCAGGTGCGTGCTTGCCGCACGCGTCTGGTAGCGCTGGGACCGCCAATGACGCGAGAGAGTAAGAAGCTTAAGGAGTTTCTCTATGCTCGCCTCTACTCGCATCAAGACGTGATTGCCGAGCGAAGGCGGCTCACCGCCTGCATGCGCAGTCTCTTTGCGTACTACCTGAAACACCCGCGAAGTCTACCTGCCTTTTACTTCGACGAGTCGCAGCATGAACCCGTGCAGCGGGTCGTTTGCGACTACATTGCCGGGATGACGGACCATTACCTTCTGGAGCGGCATGGCAAACTGCTCGGAGACTAGGTGTCAGGTGCCAGGTATCAGGTGTCAGGTTCCGGGTTCTGGGGACTGGAATTTATAAAGGTTAAAGTGTGAAGGGTTAAGTACGAATACAAACATACTTTACCCTTCATCCTTTACCTTTTGTCCTTTACACTTTTTTTCTCGTCATCTACGATTGCCCAGATCCTGGCACCTGGCACCCGGCACCTGACACCTGACACCTTTCCGTGCCGAGAGGGTTCTGTGAGTCTGCGAAAACAATTGGTGCTCTCGCTGTTGCTGCTCGTCATCGTGGTGCTGTCGGCCGTGGCGGTTTACAGGTTGTTCGGCGGGCCGGAGGTCACGCTGCTGAATGCTTTTTACATGGCCGTGATCACGGTCTCGACGGTGGGCTACAGTGAAATCGTCAATACCCGCTTCCACCCGGGGCTGCGGCTTTTCAACATCTTCTTCATCCTCATCGGCATTGGCATCATGCTTTATGTTTTTTCCGCCTCGACCGCTTTCATCGTGGAAGGGGAACTTAACCACATTTTTCGGAGACGCAAGATGCAGAAACTGATCCGGGACATGCACGACCACCTCATTATCTGCGGCGCGGGTGAAACCGGCACTTACCTGGTCCAAGAGCTCCTGAAGACCGGCAACGTCTTTGTGGTGATCGATCACGACGAGGGACGCCTGGAAAGAATCGGCCAACTGGGCGAGGTTCCCGTCCTGAAAGGGGAAGGCGGAGACGAAGAAGTTTTGACGGCCGCGCAGATCCAAAAGGCGCGCGGCTTGGCTTCCGTCCTGCCGGAGGACAAGGACAACCTGCTGACCACGGTAACGGCGCGGCTATTGAATCCTGATCTCCGCATCGTGGCGCGCTGTGCGGAGGCCCGCATGGTTGAGAAACTCCTGCGTCACGGCGCCAACGCCGCAATTTCTCCCAATATGATCGGCGGCATGCGCCTGGCTTCGGAACTGATCCGGCCTAGCGTGGTCAGCTTCTTGGACCTGATGCTCCGGGACCAATCCGGAACGTTGCGGGTGGAGGAAATCACGGTTGCCGAGGGCTCGCCCTGGATTGGGAAAAAGCTAAAGGAAATGGACCTGCACGGGCGTTACGACCTTCTGCCTTTGGCGATTCGCAAGCCCGACGGAGACATTAAATTCAATCCCCGCGACGGCACGGTCATGGCGAGCGGCGACGTTCTAGTGGTCATGGGAGACGTCGCCAACGCCTGGAAGGCTCGCGACGCGGCGGGAAACAAGATCCCGCACCGCGCGATTTAGCCAGGGACTCGGGGCTGGGGGTTGGGGGCTCGGATTCCACGGGTGCCGCTGGAAGGGCAAGGGCCGCCACGGCTGAAAGTCCGCCGATCTTAATGGCAGACGACCGTTCGGCCTCGCGGCGAGCAGCGCCCGCCCTTGTCATTGGTCATTGGTCACTCGTCACTGCTCTCAGCACCGGTCACTCGTCACTCGCCACTTGTCACTCGTCACTGCTCTCAGATTTGATGGCCTTCGCGACCCCAGGCGAAAGTCCGTTGCGGCATCGCCAGGATAACCGCAAGGAAAGCCACGGTCACGAGAGCACTGCGTGGCTTGTATCTTGATTTCCCTTCAGAGACTCTATGGGTTGAAGGCGAGGGGTTTCGGGGAGACCGACCGTGGCTGAGGCGCGATCCTGTTCAGTTGGGACCGAGAGCCGGTGGGTAGATCGGCCCCCGGGCTACTCGCTCGATACGGTAGGAAAATGATGCCGTCGCCCATGATGGAAATTACTTGACGAGCCGTGTGAGGTTGTGACAGATTCCGTCAATTAGATTTCGCTCTTTGCCCGGTAGGTGCCTATGTGCTTTGGGCACACAGTTGCAGGTGACCCATTCGATGATTTCTTGGTCGCAGCGGGTCGAGATGCTTCTTTGGGTAACAAGCGCTTCGTCGCGCGCAACTTCCTGCTCGACCAGGGGGTAGACCCGATTCGTCAAGATTCTTACCGGGCAAAGGGCGTAATGATTCATCATGCTGATTTCGCAGCCTGGGGGAGCCAACACTTCAACGCCTACGTGCTTGCAGAGGTTTGGTTAAGAAAACTCGATCAGGCACCCCGAGTAATTGACCAGAACGATC
>JBEKAD010000242.1:0-7350 GCA_050018435.1 Terriglobia bacterium | reverse complement strand
ATCACGCAAACTGCCCCGAAACCTTTCGCCCATCTGCGGCTCTACAGTTGTTCGGTTCAGCAGATTGGCTGTTGGATTTGATTCGTGTGGTTGACGTCAAGCCAATTGCCGATCTGGCAGGCGTCCCCGTGGGCGATGCGTTAACACTGGCGCAGCACGTGGTGGAGCGCAACCTGACGAAATGGACGGGAACTACTACGGCCAATCCCCCTGCTGACGAGAAAATACGGGAATTTGAGGCTATACTGGAAGAGTGGGATCGTTCTCTCGATTTGCGTCCGGTGTGGGCGACATTTTGGGAGGATGTGAAGACGATTTTTGGTAACAGTCCGACTGACGATAATTCTGACTGGCCTGACAAGTTGCGTGACTGGGTTGGACTCTACCACTTCGACCCGGCCAAGCGTGGACGCGAGATACCGTTGTTTGTGTTTCGTTATTCGGTTCGTGATCTGCCGCGTCTGAAGGGGGGACGAGACAGTCGCCCACTTGCGGTGCCAACTGTGCTGGACGGTCGCTTCAGCGAAGCTTTCTGTCCTTCGCCCAAAGGTCAACCGTCCGGCCACGTGGTCGGATTGGGAGCAGACGACGATGTGCTCCGGCGTGAAGTTCTGCATCCGGCGCTCCCTTTCCGCGCCAAGAACCTCTTCAGGGCAGGCATCGTGACACGCCCTGTACCGGTGGATCTGACCGCCGCGCGCCGCAAACATCTCGAGAATTTGCGCTATACTATCTCGGAAGACTATTTCACTTACGCCGATGAAACTGACAGGAACCTATGACTAACGTCGAAGCCGGCTGGGACGATATCTTAGAAACACCTGCCCCGCCGGAGTGGCTGACGGACTTCGACCACGATGCGTACGCCGCCGTGGATGCCGCGCTCTGGCAGGCCTATTACTTCGGCAATCTTAATGTTGCCGATCCGGCTGATCTGTTGATCGACTGGGCGTTGGGAATCGGCGAACGCAACGGTTTTGTCACGCGGCTCGATGTCGTTTTGGCGCAATGGATTCAACGCAATTGGGGACGGCAGCCTGAAGCTCAGGGCACACGCTCCGCCGCCGCGCTGGCGCATGCCTGGATGCAGCTTGCACAGGTGATCGCCAACGTGCCTGCGCTGATTCAGGCCCCGCGAGCATTGCGCGCCAATTTCGCGGATTGCCAAGCCTATCTGGGCCCTTTGTGCGAAGGGTTTTCCCGCGATCCACTCGCCGGTTTCCTGCTGGCTGTTGCCCGCCATCAGGAAGACCGCTCGCTCCTGCCGGTCTGGTGGAACTATTGCGATTTAACCCCTGACATCCCCTGGCATCACGGTAGTTACGGCGTCATGGGCCTGCGCGGACTACCTGCCGAAGATCGAGGCGGCTTCCCCGAGCATGTCGCTTATGGTCTGTTGCGTCTGGGACTCGGCCTATATAAGCGCAGCCTGGACAAGTCGCTGGAACCGCGCCGAGCCGAAGCGGAGTTTCAACGTATCGCGCGCCTGACGTTGCGTGCGTACCCCTTTCCAACCAGATGGCGGGAATGCTGGGCCGATCAGATTTACGCTTTGCGCAAACGAGGCGAACCGATTGACGGGATCGAGAGCTGGTTGAGCAAGCTTGTTCCCGGACTTGACCGCACCAAGGCGGACAAGCAGCACTCTTCCTTCTTTTCCCTGCCGCCAAACTGGGCAGATGAAGCCAGGCGTATTGCCGGACGGTTACGAAGCAAAGCCCCGGACGCAATAGCCGAAGCGAAGAGATTGCGCGACCAGCAGTGGCATTATGCCGAAAAGGCTGGCGACAGCAGCTTTGTCTGCCGCACCCTGACTAGATTCGCGACTGCTGTAAGTGAAGATAATCCACAATTGGCGCTGCAATGGGCGGAGGAATCGCGCGTGTGGGAGCCGTGGAACCCTTATACCTGGAACGTCCTGACAGGCGTACTGCGGCGAGACCGGAAGATTGATGAAGCGCTGGAAATCGCCTGGGCGGCCATCGACCGCTTCCCCGATAATGTCGTCGCACGCACCGGGCTGGCTGAAGTGCTCAAGGCCGCAGAGAAACTTACCGAGGCCGAGGCCGTCTACCGCGAGACCGTTGACCGCTTCCCCGATAATGTCGTTGCGCGCAACGGGCTGGCTGAAGTGCTCAAGGCCGCAGAGAAACTTACCGAGGCCGAGGCCGTCTACCGCGAGACCGTTGATCGCTTCCCTGATGATGTCGTCGCACGCACTGGACTGGCGTATCTAATGAAAGATGCCCACAAACTTCAGGAGGCTGAGGCAGTCTTTCGGGAAGCGCTTGCCCATTTCCCCCGAAATAACTATGTCCTGATCGGTCTGGCCTCAGTGCTCAGGTTGACGAGAAAGGATGATCTAACGGAGGCGTTTGACCTGATCGAGCGAGCTCGCGCCATCGCACCCAGTGATGCCGGAGTACTCCTTGAACAAGCTCTTCTGTACAAAACAGTTGGAAGGATGGAGGAGGCTGAAGCGATTCTCCAACAAGTCTGTGCTTTATCCCCTGCGTCCGCCGCCGAGGGGTCGAAGGAGAGCATGGCGGAGACTGACGCAGGTTCATTCGTCGCGTCTGTTGGATCGCGCGAGAGCGCCGAAGCAGACACGCTCGCGGCCGAGCGAAAGTTGCGCCCACGCATCACCAGCATGCAGGCGAGAGCCATCTCTGCGCACGCGCGTCTCCTGCGCCACTGGGCGCGCCGGAACGAGACCAATGGTACGGCGCAGCCCACTCCGGCGAATCTGCGCACCAGAGCTATCGCTCTGCTGGATCAATTAATTGACGCGAAGCCTTATCAAACGAACGCGCGGGCAGAAAGAGCACTATTGCTGCTTGAAGCAGGCCAAGCTGCCACAGCCAGACAGTTTCTCAGCGAATCAATCGCGCTCTTCTCTGGAGACACCTCCCTCCGTTACGCCATGGCGCGCGTCGAACGTGAAATTGCCCGCCAGGAGAAGCGGCGGCTTGCCGATGTAACATCAGAGAGGGTGACTTCCGAGTGGAAACGGCTGGCTTCGCGCAACCCATCGTTCCTGCCGCTGGAACAACTCGGCGGCGCACGCGCCTTGCTCGCACACCGCGACGGACAAGAAGTGCGCGAGGGCGCATTGAAATCCTTCAGCAAAATGCGTCAATGGATGCAGCCCCACCTGGATTTTATTGGCGCGAGCAATGGCTGCCGCGATGACGACCCGGAGAGCGTGCGCGACTGCTACAGCGCCAAAGAAGGCTTTGAAAACTGGTGGAGTCGCGAAGTGCAGGCCTATCTTTTCGGCTCGGTCCATATCGACGAGGCGTTGACCGACGAACATTTGAACCTGATCACCCAACGGCTGGATCTCTACGAGCGTCCCATTGACACATTGGAGGAAGATTTCGCCGTCCGCAATTCCCAGTGAGAACGTAGCCATCTCTGAAGTGGCGATGCCTTGTCGACCCATTTTTTATAGACCCTACCTTTTCTCGATTATGGGGGGCCGGCGCTCGCCCCGGGCCGAACGTCGTTCGGCCCTACCCCGTTCCCCGGCAGGCGCCGACCGCCACTACAGCAAAACAAGGTTCCGCGCTACGCTTGCTCTAACTTGACAACATCACAGTAGCGAATTCGAGATCGATGTAAGCCCCGGAGGGGCGAAAGAACCAATCGTTGCGGCGATTCAACCTTGCCACCCCTGTGCGGAAGCCCAGAAAAAATGCCATTGCGCCGTTGCCTTTGGCCGTGATTTCTTTCGCCCCTTGCGGGGCTCGGGCGGGGCGGGGGGGGCGATTTTCCCACGGCTCCCGATCGAAAACATCGGGACAGGTTGGGCCATGGGCTACGATCTTCCGCCCGCTTCGCGGGCTGCGAGGACAACTGATACCAATCTTCTATCCCCACGGCTACCGCCGTGGGCCACAATCTGTTGGCCCTGGGGGGCCTGAGGGCGCACATAATTCCCGCGCTACGGTTGCTTGACCACCCCCCATAGGCGTTAAAATAACGGTTAGCGGCGCCCGAAAGCCCGCGGAGCGGGCGTGGTCATCTGGCCCACGGCGAGCCAGCCGTGGGAAAGAACGTTGCAGAAGGAGTGTGGAGCCCCGCAAGGGGCGGCATCTGGTAAAGTTCGAACGAGGCCCGCGACGGTGCCCGCGCTAGGTTATTGCCTGATGATCCCCGGATGCCGCCCCTACCGGGGCTGACGAATCTCGTACGCCGTCTGCATCCCACGGCTGCTTTCCCACGGTCAACCCCGGCGGGGTTGAATGGTCCATTGGATTCTGCGATCCGCAGGTTAAAACCTGCGGCTACCCACGGTTGGCCCCTTCGGGGCCAGACCGGAAACCGCCTATTCTAGGAGGCTGTCGGAGATAGATTTCGGTGTACGTAGAATCAACAACTTAGCGAGATTCAAGTGTCTGTAAGTTATTGATTCTTCGTTGAGAGACTGTTATTTCCGACACGCTCCTAGCGCCTATGCCCCCTTACCCCCTCCTGAACCAGGACGGGAACTAAGGCGCGCGGAAAGTTCCGGGCAGGGCTTTCCTACGGGTAGGAAAATCAGGCGCCAAACCTCAAAAATTCCACCTGCCGGCGGGCATTGGGGCCGTGTCTGCCTCCCTCATTGGATGGGTTATTGCTAGGGTATTATATGGATAACTATGTCGGGGTGGAAACGCGCACCACGGCTAGGTGTCAGGTGCCAGGTGTCGGGTGTCAGGAGCTATGAGTCGGGGCTCGGGATTGGGGACTGGGGCTAGAGGCTAGGTGCCAGGTGGCGGGCAGGAGAAACTAGACGGTAGACCATAGACAGGAGTCAGGAGCCAGGAATTAGGGCTTAGGGGCGCGTTCCGGGAGAAATCGAAGCGAGATTCCCATGTCTTTGCTCATCGAGGCCAGAATGTTATTCAAAATAAAAGGTGTTAGGCGTGATTCGAGAAAATTCTCTGGTCCCACCCGATTTCTCATCACCTTGAATTTAAAGAAGTTGTCAGATGGCGGCGAGCGGGGAGCGCACATGCATTGTTTTCATACGTTCGAAGCCGGAATGTTGCTGAAAAGAAATGAGGCATGAGCGGAATTACCCAGAACGTTTATCAAAACAAATCACTTATCAAGTAACGCCAGAATGTTATTGAAAATGCAAGAGATAGCATTCAAGAAGCAGTGGCGAGTGACGAGAAAGGGCAAAGCCCGAAGGAGGAGGGGCGGGAAGGGCCGACGACCAACCCCCGCGTGACACACTTCAAGAGCAGTGACGAGTGAAAAGTGATGAGTGACAAGCAAAAGACGAAGTCTGAGGGCGAGACAGCGGGCACGGCCGAAGGCCAACACCCCGCGTGACACCCTTTCAAGAGCAGTGATGAGTGACAAGTGACAAGAAACAGAGTCCGAAGTCCGATGTCCGAAGTCCGAGGTACTCAATCGCAAATGTCAAATTACAGATTTCAAAACGAAGAGGGCAATTCGAAAATCACCAATCGCCAATCACAAATCGCAAATCACCCGATGGTCCGATGGCCGCATCCATTGTCCTGGGCCGGTAACCGGAGGGACGAACTATGCGTCCAAGGTTACGAAGTCCTCGAGACGCGGCAGCAGGTGGCGATGCGTCGAATCTGGACCATAAAACAACGCATGGATGTACAGCAGCAGAGCAGGTTGGGAAAATCGGCGCGGCGGATTTTTCCGGAAGGGAAAATAGCAGAGTTTGCCGGCCACGAGTTTGCCGGGATGGTGATAGGAGACGAGCGGCCACATCGCGGGGAAAAAGCGGAAACCGGCATCGGCCAGCGCGGCGTGCCACCGGTCGCCGGAAGCGGCCGTAACTTCGCTATAAAGGCGCCAGTTCCACCCCTGGGGGCCGCGGCGCTCCTGGCGGAGAACCTGGCGCAAGATTCGTATCCCCAAGCCTCGGCCGCGCAGCGCGGGATCGACGAAGATGTAGCTCCCAAACACCACGCTGAACGCCGGCACAACCAGAGTGCAGGCGCCGCCCACCAGGTGGTCACCCAGATAGGCCGCGAACAAATGCACGGGATTCACGCGTGCCGGCGAGGGGACGATTACCCACCGCAGCACGCGCGGGCTGACGCGCTCGTCGGGGTTGAAGCTGCGTTGGTAAAGTCGCAGGTATTCTTCCAATTCGCGGCGCTGCGTGTGGCGAAGCAATTGCATGGTGAGTTTGAGCATGGCCCCCCTCGCTCCAATTCGATGGTAGTGGGTCAATTTGAAGTCGAGGCGGCGGAATTTATCCCGATCTTATCGGGACGCCGCCACGGTTGGGCGGGATGGCAGGGTAAGGTGGCGGGGTAAACCCGCCGCTACGCCGCCATTGGGTCCGTCGGCTGACGGATAAACTCGCCGCTACAACATCAAATTGACCCACTACCAATTCGATTTGTGAAATCATACTGGTTTCGAGTATCTTGTATCACAGGCTCAGGGTATCGGGCCAATTACTGGGGAGTGTTGCCGGGCATGTTGAGGAAACTCGGCTGGTTGCTGATCCTGTTGCTGGTTTTCGCGCTCGCCTCAACGGCTCAAGAAGTAGACGATGCGGGGTTTGCCCCGATTTTTAACGGGCTGGATTTGGCCGGCTGGCACGCGGTGGGGCAGCAGGATTGGCATGCAGAAGACGGAATTCTCTGGACGGAAGGCAAGGGCGGGTGGTTGCGTTCTGACCAGCGCTATGCGGACTTCGTCTTGCGTCTCGAATACCGCGTCACGAAAGGCGCCGTCAGCGGGATCTTCTTGCGTTCCGCCGAGCAGGGCGATCCCGCGTTCACGGGGTTGGAAATCTCCCTCCTCGATGATGCCGGGCAACTCACCGACCTGCACAGCACGGGGGCAGTTTACGGCGCGGTGATTCCGCTCTACGGCGTGGGCAGGAAGGCCGGCGAGTGGAACCAAGTGGAGATTTCCTGCATCGGCCGGCGCCTGACGGTGTTTCTGAACGGGAATCGGATTCACAAAATTGACTTTGACGATCCGGCGTTTGTTTTTTCCGAGAGACGTCCTCTGAGCAGGGTTCCCAACCAAGGCTACATCGGCCTGGAAAGTCACACCAACCGCGTGGATTTTCGCGGCCTGCGCATTCAAGTTATCAAGCCTGCTGCCTGAGTGAACCAAATCTGATGATCGAATGATCGGGAGATGGGGTGAACTGTAAATGCGCTGATCTTCCTATCATCGGACCACACCACTGTGAGGAAATGCACAATTGTTGAAACCAGTTGACAAGTCGGAGAGGGGAGTAGGAGCGGCGGTGGTTTTCCTACTCGTCGTTCTGGCCGCCATTTTCGTGGTGTTGGTATTCAAAGTGGCAAGCCGCCAGGGGCCCACGATCCTCGTGCCGAAGCCACCCAG
>JBEKAD010000241.1:0-7682 GCA_050018435.1 Terriglobia bacterium | reverse complement strand
GCCGCCACCTCGCTGCGTTTCTCCGGCCTAAAAACGTGGCACGATTCCACCGGGTAGCGGCCCCAGCCGGAAAGCGATTTCGTTACGAAGGTAGGGTGGTCAGTCATCAGTTATCAGTCATCAGTTTTCAGTCGTCAGTCTTCAGGTCTCACTCCTAAGCCGCTGCATCAAGGAGCTCAACATTCGTTTCACTTCTACGACTCCTCTTTCCAGGTTCTGATATTCCTCGGCTTTGAGAAAATTCAAGTCGTGTGCGAGCAGGAGTTGATATTCCAGCTCGCTCGCAGGACCCGTTGCTATTTGAAGAAATCGGCCAAAATCCGCCCTGCCTCCTCTCCCACAACCCTCGGCGATGTTGGAAACAATGGAAGCCGCAGCACGCCGCATTTGGCTGGTCAGACCGTAGAGTTCCTCTTTCGGGAACCGGGCTGTTAGTTTGTATATAGCCAGTGTAAGCTGGTGCCCTTTTTCCCAAACCTTGAGCTTCTTGAAGTCCTGCATCACACCCTCCTCAGCACATTGACTTACCACGAACAACGCGGTGGCTTACCACTAATGCTGAGGCCTGACAACTGAAAACTGATGACTGAAAACTGATAACTGATGACTGTTCGCTAAAGATAGATGATCAAAATAACGAATGCCGCCCAAAAAAGCACCACCAAAAGTAATACTGGGTCTGTAAATAACGACCGCGTGGGATTTCCTCCCTGCTCGCCGTGGTGGATGAGGTGGAGATAGCGGAAGATTCCAAACAAGACGAACGGGATGGTTATCTCTAACCGTTTGCCGGGGAATTTGTTCTGGACGTCCGGCGACAGGGTGTAGAGCGCATACGAAACCACCGTCGAAGCGGTGACAATGCTGATCAACTGGTCCAGAAAATACGGCGAGTAGTCAGCCAGGATGGCCCGGTGGTCAGAGGCGCGGTCGCCCAGCAAAACCAGTTCATGGCGGCGTTTGCTGAGGGCAATGAAGAGCGCCAGCAGCGTCGTGCACACAATCAACCAGGGGGAAATGGCAACGCGAATCACTAACCCGCCGGCAATCACGCGAAATAAGAAGCCCGCTGCCACAATGAACACATCCAGGAGAACAACGTGCTTCAGGAAGGTGGAATAGAGAATATTAAGTGCGAGGTAAGCCACGACGATTCCAAAGAAGCCGGTGTTAAGCCTCCACGCCGCGATTAGACCACCGCCCCCCAAAATCGCGCCAACGATTCCTGCCGTCGTGGCACTGAGCCGGCCCGAGGCGATCGGTCTGAGCTTCTTGGTGGGATGATGGCGGTCTTCCGATGCGTCGAGTATGTCATTCAGGACGTACGCGGCGCTGGAGACCAAGCAGAACACCAGAGTGGCCAGCAGGACTTGTCGGCAACGGTCCCAGCGCGTGAGGCTCTGGGAAAAAATAAGGGCGGCAAAGATGAACCCATTTTTGACCCACTGCTGAGGGCGCAGCGTTTCAACCAGCGCCCGCAGCGTGGAGCTGCGGTTGCCGGTTGTGGTCTCAACAGAAAGCGAAGTTGCCGGTGAATCCATTCAGGCTCCCCGCGTCGCCCTTTCGATTGCAGTGCGAGAGGGACTGGCTCCGCGGCCAAGGGGACATTAGGTTAATTGATCGACACAGGATTTTCAATGCGAATTGGCACGCGGCCGAGCGCATTGACGCTTCTCCTGTGGCTGAGTACAATCAGTTCACAGAAACGGTCGTACATAAAATTCATTCGTGGGAGATGGGACCATGGGCAAGCTCAAGCTCGTGTGCTTTCTATGTCTTTTTTGTATTTCGGTCATCGGTCCCCTGCAGGCCGCCGAGCCACCTGGGTGGTTGAATCCTCTTAAGGGTTTTTCGCGCACGTCGTTGGGCGCGGAAGTTGAAGTCTATTCGGGTGGGATCACGGGAAAAAGCATTGGCGCAGCTTACGACTCGGCAACGCGCGGGGATGGTGGGGTTCGCTTCACCTTTGGGTTTATGAAAGCCTTCAATTTCAGTATGGGTTACATGTACAGCAATCAGACCCGCACGCTGACCACCGCGGTTCCCGCCAGCGGCGGACTTCCTTCCGGCACGGCTCTGATGCGGGCTGGAAATCTGAACGTGGTTTTCGGCAACGGAGAAATCGGCCTTGCGAAATTTGGCCGCAGTACCTGGTACCTGAGCCCCGGGATGGGCTTTGCCCGGAATGCCGGACGCAACATGACTTTCGTTACACCCCTGGGTTCCGCCTCCGCGCCCATCCTTCCCGGAACGGCGGTTTCCTTCAACCTGGGCACAGGAGTGAAGATTTTCCCCTGGAAGCACGTCGGATTCCGCATTGACGCTCGTGATTATGTTTCCGGGGGAGGAACCGGGAGCCTCAGCGCCAATCTGAATCTTCCTCCCCAACTCGCCGCGCTGTGTACGAAGGGTTGCACGACCTTCAACCCCGCGCCACTTTTCGGGATGGTTCCGGTCCAGAACAACATCGTTTTCACCCTGGGGTTGATCTTCAAGATCAAGTAGGATGCGCGTCGATCAGGGGATCATCCAGCTCAGCCAGTAAGCTTGCGCGAAGGCGATCAAGCTGAGCAACAGCGCCAGCAGCAAGCTATGGCCGATTGTGGACCGCACCACGTCGCCCTCATGACCTACGAGGCCGACGGTTGTTACTCCTACAGCTATATTCTGTGGAGAGATCATCTTTCCGGTTACTGCCCCGGAAGAATTGGTGGCGGCCAGCAGGATCGGGTTCACGCCGATCTGATGAGCGGCGGCCACTTGAAGGTTTCCAAAAAGGAGATTGCTGGCGGTATCGCTGCCGCTCAAGAAACAGGCGACCCAGCCCAGAAACCCGCTGACTAACGGGAAGAGTTTTCCCAACCCTGCCAAGGCCGCACCCAGCGTGTAGGCCATCCCGGAGTAGTTGTAAAGGTACGCCAAGGCAACAATCAGCCCGACGGTCAACGCGGGCATGCGGAGCTGGCGGAGGGTTTTCATTCCGGACGCAGCAACAATTTGCGGCGAGGCACGTAAAAGCAGGGCGGTCAAGAGCATCGTCGTGAGGGCCGCGGTTCCCGCCGCCATGGGTTGAAAGGGGAATACAGCGGCATAGGGTTTGTTGTAAAGCGTGATGAAGACCGCGTTGTGCAGGTGAGGCACAAGTAGGGCCCTTTGGCCCACAGCGAAAAGGTGAAAGTAAGACCAAGCAACCATCACGGCCGCCAGCAGCACCCAGGGCGCCCAGGCGGCGAGGGATTGCCCGGCAGTCAGGCCCGCTTCCGGCGTGGGTGGATTCTCGACTCTCGCCGGGCCCGCGACAACGGGTAGTGACGCGGGCTTCCAAATCCGCAGAAGCCAAACCACACTGGCGGTGGAGAACATTGCGGCGACGATGTCCGCCGCGTAAGGCCCCCAGTAATTCGAGCAAGCAAATTGAGCCAGCGCGAAGCTCGCACCGCCTACAAAAGCAATCGGCCACGCCCTCTTCAATCCCTTGCCGCCGGCGATAACCCAAACGAGGTAGGCCGGCAGGATCAGGGAGAGAAAAGGTAGCTGCCGCCCCACCATGGCGGAAAGCTTCATCAGGTTGAGGCCGGTCACGCCGGCCAACGCTACGATGGGGGTTCCGAGGGCGCCGAATGCCACCGGCGTGGTGTTGGCAATCAGGGCGAGGGTAACAGCCTGGCGCGCCGTGAAGCCTAAGCCGAGCAGCAAGAAACCTGCCACGGCAACGGGAGAACCAAAGCCGGACGTGCCTTCCAGCAAGGCGCCGAAACAGAAAGCTACCAGGATGGCTTGAACGCAGGGGTCGCCGGAGGCGTGTTCGCTCATCCATCGGCGCAGCAAATCAAAATTGCCAATGTCGACGGAAAGATTGTAGAGCCATAGCGACGCAAAGACGATCCAAAGGATGGGCCAGACGGCATAGGCAAACCCATACAAGCCGCTCAAAACCGCCAATGGTAAAGGCATGCCCCACACAAAAATAGCGAGGAGGAACGCCGTCGCCAAGCCGAGCGCGGCGGACAGTGCTCCGCTTTTGCGCAGCCCGCCCATCAGAATCAGGACCACGGCCAGCGGCAGGGTGGCGAAAAGCGCGGAAATTCCGAGATTGTGCGCTGGCGCCAGCGGCTGAGGCCACAAAAACGCCAGATCGAAAATCCCTGCTGGTAAGCGTGGCGTCAGGAAAAAACAGAGGGGAGTTGTCAGCATGTGTCGTCCTTGAGCGCCGGCCTTTCAGCCGGGCCGCGGCTCGCCCCGCGCGCGAGGGGGCGATTGCCGGGCGGCAGAGCTTTGTGAATTAACTTCCTTCCAGATTATTGATTTCGGCCATTTCCTGCTTGGTAAAGCCTACGAGCTCCGGCTCAATGGCGATGGCCATGCCGGTTCGCGCCCGCACCGTTTTCCTGACGTGCTGGGCCAGGGCAATCACGTCCTGCGCCGTTGCGCCGCCCTGGTTGAGCAGGACCAGCGGCTGGGGCTCATTCACCTGCGCGCCGCCGATGCGATGCCCTTTGAGGCCGCAGATTTCGATCAGAAAAGCCGTGGGAATCTTGATCGGGTCCGCCCAGGGGAAACGCTTCCGCATCTCTTCCAGCCGCGCCAGTTCTCGCGGCGGAAAGTTGCACCGGAGCATCTCGCGCAGCGCCGCGTATTCGGTTTCGAGGAGCGACAAATTCTTGAAGAATGAGCCGGCATTCCCGCCTCGCTCCTCGCGCGGGAAGGGAAACTTCCGGTCGCGAATGGTGATGATGGCCTGGCGGATTTCGGTGAGCGACGGCTGCTTGATGTCGCGCTCCTGGAAGTAAGCTCGCACGTCCGAATAATCAAGTTGGGAGCGCCCGTGCGTGGCGAGGCGGAGCGTAAGCCCCACGATGATCAGTTTGCCGCGCGCGCTGGTGTTGAAGATGCTGCGCCGGTAGCCGAAACCGCAATCGGCGGCGCTAAGTATTTGTAGCTCACCCGTGGAGACTTCCAAGACCTTTGCAGACTCCAGGACATCGCTGACCTGCTGGCCATAGGCACCGATGTTTTGTACCAGCGCGGCCCCCGCCTGGCCCGGAATGTGGGAGAGGTTTTCAATTCCCCACCAATTGCGCTTCACGGAATGCTGCACCAGGTCGTCCCAAGTTTCCGCGGCACTCACTTCCAGCGTCACGGCCTCAGCATCTTCATGCAGGATTTCGATGCCACGGCAAGCCGGATGCACCACCACGCCGTCAAAGCCGCGATCGCTCACCAGGATGTTGCTGCCACCTCCGAGGACGAAAAGTGGCAACGACTGTACACTAGCCAGACGCAAGGCCCCCCGAAAATCCTTCATGAAAGCGGCATGGATGAAGTATCGTGCGGGTCCACCGACTTTGAAAGTCGTGAGAGGTTTGAGCGGTGTCGCCCGACTAGCGGTGATCAGGGCGGCGCGAGATTCAATGGGCATAGCGGGTGATTGTAACAGGCCTTCCTCAATCTAAAATCGCAAATCCAAAATGGTCTAATGGACGTGCCGCTCCCGGCCCGCCCAATATTTTTGCCGCAAGACCTTTTTCAGGATTTTCCCGGTGCCACCTTTGGGCAGGGCGTCAACAAATTCAACCGATTTGGGAATCTTGAATCCCGCCAGATGCTTTCGACAATGGTCGATGATTTCGCCTTCGCTGGCTTCGCGGTTCGCCCTCAGGGTAATGATGGCCCTGGCGACCTCTCCCCATTGCTCGTCGGGAATGGCGACGACCGCGCATTCCAGGACGGCGGGGTGCAGGTAAAGTACGCGCTCAATTTCCGCCGAGGCCACGTTTTCGCCGCCGCTCAGAATCATGTCCTTGGCGCGATCGACAATGAGAATGTAACCCTCCGCATCGAGTGTGGCCAGGTCCCCGGTGTGGAGCCAACCGTCGCGAATGGCGGCGGCAGTGGCTTCCGGTTGGCGCCAGTAGCCTTCCATCACCACGTCGCCGCGCACCAAGACTTCGCCCACCTGTTTGCCGTCGGCCGCCACGTCACGTCCATCGAGATCGACCACCCGAGTCTCGCTGCCTGCCAGAGTGTAGCCTGCCGTCGCCTGGCGGTGGAGTTTCTCCTCCGCGGAATCATCCGCCAGGTGTTCCTTGATGTGAGCGATGGTGATGACGGGCGACGTTTCCGTCAGACCGTATCCCCCTTTGGCGATACAGCCGGGAATCTTGCTTTCCACTTCCTGCATGAGGGCGGCGTTGGCGGGAGCGCCTCCAATCATGACTTCATGCACGCTGCTTAAGTCATAGCTGGAAAAATTTGGATGATTCAATAGCGCGATGGCCATGGCGGGAACCATGTGCAGGCGCGTGACTCGCTCTCTCTGGACCAGTTCCAGGACCGTCGGCGGGTCGAACTTCCGGAGCATCACATGCCGCCCGCCCAACAGGGTGAAGATGTGGGGAGCGCCCCAACTATTCACGTGGAAGAGCGGCACCGTGTAGAGATGCACGTCGTGATCAGAGGCTCCCATACCCAGAGCCGTGTAAAAGGCATGCAGGTAGAGATTGCGGTGCGTCAGCATGACCCCCTTGGGATACGCCGTTGTGCCACTGGTGTAAAACAGTTCGGCCACGGAGTTCTCATCAATCGCACGGAAATCGATAGCGGCAGGCGCGCAGGCTGCCAGCAACTCGTCATAGACTTCTTCACGCGCCCAGGCTGGTTTGACGTCGCGCAAAGAGATGTAATGCTCAACAGATTGAGCGCGCGGCCGCAGGGCCTCCACCAACGGCGTGAATTCCGGATCAAAGCAGAGCACGCGCGGGGCGGCGTCATTCAGAATGTAAGTCAACTCTTCCGGGGTCAGGCGGATATTCATTGGTAACAGAATGGCGCCGATCTGCGGCACCCCATAGTAGGCTTCCAGCAGGCGATGGCAATTGAAGCTGAGGTAAGCAACGCGGTCGCCTGCTCGCACCCCCAGACGCAAGAGCGCGGCGGAAAGCCGGTCAGCGCGTTCGTTGAACTCGCCATAGGTGAATCGATCCTCGCCGCACACGACGCCAATTTTGCGGCCAAACAGTTTTGCCGCGTGCCGCTTCAAACGGACAGGTGTTAAGGGGAGCAGCATTTGCACCTCGTGCCATTTTTTGGAGTTTGACCCTGCAATATACCATGTAAATTCACACCGAATTTCTGCAAAATTGGTATCGGTTAGACGAAAATGTCCGAATCTTAGACATAAATGTCTGAATGTTTTCCGGGCATTTTGTCACATATTTGTTTGTTTTCATATACATACCGGCTTCGAACGCATTTTTATTAACATCTTTTTTGCAGTATCCCCCGCCGGACATTGCCGAAAGCATTGATAAGGCGGCACATCCGGCGAAAGTCGAGGACTTTCATGGCAGTTTGAATCCTTGAGCACTCTAATTCCCCATTCCTCGCCCATGGTGTCTCGAACCCCCAATCCCTAACCCCTAATCCCTAGCCCCTAGCCCTGTTTCCCGTGTCCCGTGCTACGCGGCAAGCAAAAAGACCCACACCAGTATGTCACCACTCCTAGGCTTTGTCAATTACAAAATGAGCCTAGCTTACGAACCTACAAGGCAAGCAAAATGTCCACCCGAAGAGGCGAAGAGGAACGGCGGGCGGAAGCGAGCACGTCGCGTAGGGGCTGGGCTCGCCCTGCCCAACCGCACGCCGATGGCGTGCTCACGCACTCGATGCGCCTGGAAATACCA